>CAXSEO010000080.1:0-8104 GCA_964235525.1 uncultured Sphingomonas sp.
CAAATGCGTCGCGCTCGCGGTGATGGACCTCGACGAGGAAGACCCCGCGAGGATGCTGTCGGGGGCCGCCTTCGCCGAGGCGGGGATCGAAGGCGCGGTGGAAAGCGACTTCTTCGATTGGGTCGTAGCCGATGCGGAAGGCGTCGCGCTGGTCCGCCGCATCATGGCGCATGTCCGCCGCTTTCGCCTGCGCGAGGCGGAAACGGACGTACTCAAGATCCTGTACGAATCGCTGATCGACCGCGACGAGCGGCATGGGCTCGGCGAATACTACACTCCCGACTGGCTGGCGGCGAAGGTGGTCCGCCACGCCGTCACCGCGCCGCTCGAACAGCGCGTGCTCGACCCCGCGTGCGGATCGGGCACGTTCCTGTTCCACGCGGTGCGCCGCGTGCTGGCGGAGGCGGCGGAGGCGGGGCTGCCCGTCGCGGACCACGCGGCGGAGGCGGCGCGCTGGGTCGCGGGGATGGACATCCACCCGGTGGCGGTGATCCTCGCGCGCGTCACTTTCCTGCTCGCGCTCGCGCCGGTGATCGCGCGGCGCGCGGGCGCGTTCGCCGTCCCCGTGTATCTGGGCGACGCGATGCAGCTCGGCATCGCGCACAACATGAACGAAACGCACTTAGAGATTCGCGTCCCGCCGCCGCCCGCGGGCGCGCCCGCGCTCGTTACGGGTAACGGCCGCGAGGTCCTTTCCTTCCCCGAAACCTTCTGCCGCGACCCTGCGCTGTTCGACAAGGCGATCGAGCGGATGCGGACCGGGTCGCTGGAGGGGCTGACCCGCGATCAGCTCGAGGCGGCGCTGACCCGGATCACGGCCGCGCATATCCGCGAGCTGCCCAGCGATCCGTTGCAACGGCTCGCCCGGCGCGAGGCCCCTGACCTGACCGACGAGCACCGCCACGCGATCCGCGACATGGGCGCGACGTATCAGGTGTTCGACCGGCTGCGGCGCGAGGGGCGCGACACGATCTGGGCCTATGTCGCGCGCAACCTGTCGCGCCCGCTCGCTTTCTCGGTCGGCGGTGGCACGGTCAATGTGCTGGTCGGCAACCCGCCCTGGGTCGCGTTCCGCCACATGAGCGCGGACCTGCAGAAGCGGTTCAAGGAGCTGAGCAAGGGCGAGAAGGTGTATGTGTCCCGTGTGCCGTCACAGAACGACCTGAGCGCGTTGTTCACCGTCCGCTCCTCGCACCTGTACCTGCGCCCGGCGGGGCGAATCGCCTTCGTGCTCCCGCTCGCGGCGCTGACACGCGGGCAGTTCGAGAAGTTCAGGGCCGGGCGCTTCGCGACCTACAACATCGCCTGGGATGAGGCGTGGACGATGGACGACAGCGTCGCGCCGCTGTTCCCCGTCCCGTCCTGCGTCGTGTTCGGGCGCAAGCGCGCGATCGGCAAGGCGATGCCCAACAAGGTGACCGCGTTCTCGGGTTCGCTGCCGATGCGCGACGCACCGGAGGCGATAGCCGACGTGCGTCTTACTGTGGTCGAAGGTGCTGCAGCGCCAGCCGAGGCGCTGGCCGATGGCGGCTCTCTTTATCGCTCCGCGTTCCGCTCAGGAGCCGTGTTGTTTCCGCGCGTCTTCATGCTTGTGGAACGGGTGCAGTCGGGCAGGCTCGGCGCGAGCGGCGACGCACCTCTCGTCACGAGCCGTCGGTCGGCGCTCGAGAAGACGCCGTGGCGAGACTTGGATGGCATCAGAGGGCGCGTCGAAAAGCAGTTCCTGCGTGACATGCTGCTAGGAGAGTCGATCCTTCCCTACCGCCTCCTGCAATCGTTCGAGATAGTTCTGCCAATCACCGAAAGTGGTCAGATACTAAGTCACACGAACGCTCTAATGGGAGGATTTGAGCATCTCGCCAGCCGTCTGAGAACGATCGAGGAGCAGTGGGTAACGCACGGCAAGGGTCAATACCTGTTCACCGAACACATCGACTATATGCGTCAGCTATCGTCACAACTCCCGATCGCTCCGGTGCGTGTGGTTTACTCAAAAGCTGGCAGTCAACCGGCGGCGATGGTGATCCGCGATGAACTTGCTATTATTGAGAACACCCTTTATTGGGCCGCTCCCGCGAGCGAGGACGAGGCCTATTACCTCGTTGCCATCCTCAACAGCGAGACCGCCCGCGCCCGCGCCGAGCAGTTTCAGGCGCGCGGCCAGTTCGGTGCGCGCCACTTCGACAAGGTGATGTTCAACCTGCCCATCCCGCCCTTCGACGCGCGCGAGACGCTCCACCGCGACCTCGCCGCCGCCGGGCGCGAGGCGGAGCGGGTCGCCGCGCTCGTCGAGCTGGTTGAAGGCGAACGCTTCCAGCGCGCCCGCAAACGTATCCGCGACGCCCTCGCCGCCGACGGCGTCGGCGCGCGGGTGGAAAGGTGCGTCACGGCCTTGCTGGATCGCGGCTGAACCACCCACATCCCGTCCAAACCACCGCCATTCCGCGTCACCCACCACGCTCTTTCATGAACCCGCTTTCCAAATCCAACCTTTCCAAGCCGCGCCGCTTGCGCTATAGGCAATTCCCCACCGTTCATCGCTGGAACCCATGTGGGAGGGCTCGCGCCCGCTCGGACCACTAATCTTGCAACAGAGAGAACCATGGCAAAGAAGATCACCGGCTATATCAACCTCCAGGTGTCCGCGGGCGAAGCAAAGCCTGCACCTCCCATAGGTCCCGCGCTGGGCCAGCGGGGGGTGAACATCATGGAATTCTGCAAGGCGTTCAACGCTCAGACGGCGGAGATGGAAAAGGGGACGCCGCTCCCCACCCGCATCACCGTCTATGCTGACCGCTCGTTCAGCTTCGAGACTAAGACCCCGCCCGCGACGTACCTGATCAAGAAGGCGATGGGGCTGAAGTCGGGCTCCAAGGAGCCAGGCAAGGTCTCGGCGGGGACGATCAAGCGCTCGCAGTTGAGCGAGATCGCGCAGGCGAAGATGAAGGACCTCAACGCCAACGACATCGACGCGGCGACCAAGATCATCGAAGGCAGTGCGCGCGCGATGGGCGTCGCGGTAGTGGAGGGCTGACGCGATGGCACTGACCAAGAAGCAAAAGGCTCAGGCCGTGAACCCCGAGCAACTCCACGGCGTCGACGAGGCGATCGCGCTCGCTAAGGCGAATGCCACCGCCAAGTTCGACGAGACGATCGAGGTGGCGATGAACCTCGGCGTCGACCCCCGCCATGCCGACCAGATGGTGCGTGGCGTCGTCAACCTCCCCAAGGGCACCGGCAAGACGGTCCGCGTGGCGGTGTTTGCGCGCGGCGCGAAAGCGGACGAGGCGCGCGAGGCGGGCGCGGATGTGGTCGGGGCGGAGGACCTGATGACCTCCATCCAGGAAGGCAATATTGATTTCGACCGCTGTATCGCGACCCCCGACCTGATGGGGGTGGTCGGACGGCTCGGCAAGGTGTTGGGCCCCAAGGGGCTGATGCCGAACCCGAAGCTGGGCACCGTCACCATGAACGTCGCGCAGGCGGTCAAGGACGCTAAGGGCGGCCAGGTCGAATACCGCGTCGAAAAGGCGGGGATCATCCACTCCGGCATTGGAAAAGCCAGCTTCAGCTCCGAGGATTTGCGCGCCAATTTCGACGCGCTGCTCGACGCGGTGGTGCGGGCGAAGCCGTCGGGCGCGAAGGGCAAGTATCTCCGCAAGGTGGCGGTGAGCTCGACGATGGGGTCGGGCATCAAGGTCGACGTCGCCGAGGTGAGCGGCGCGGTTTAAGCCGGAGCACGCGAACGGTCGGCCAGTGTGGCGCCGCCACGTCTGAGGTCACGGGATTTAACTCCCGTGACAGTCGCTGTGACATTAGGGTGCTTGGCGTAAAGCAGCTGTCGTCATCGGGCCAAGCCCCATGACGTCGGACGGGCTCGGCCGATAGACGACCGACCCGCCGGCCGGTCGTTCAGGCTCTTTGTAGAAGCAAGTGCTTCTACAAAGGCCTTCCGACGACCGCCCGATCAAACTCCTCCGGGTCATGCGCGCAGACCAGCTGCACCTC
Organism: uncultured Sphingomonas sp.; assembly: GCA_964235525.1. Lineage (GTDB taxonomy): Bacteria > Pseudomonadota > Alphaproteobacteria > Sphingomonadales > Sphingomonadaceae > Sphingomonas. The sequence continues at coordinate 4,009 of CAXSEO010000080.1, forward strand.
CGCGCGCCGTTCCACCGACAGCAGCCGCAGCCGCGCCTGGTTCTCCACCCGCCGCGCCGCGTCGACCTCCATCAGCCGCTGATACCCGCGCAGGCCGGGGGTGCAGCGCCGCACCGCACTCCGCATCTCGCCACGATAGAAGTACGCGTCGCCCGCGTGGAGCAGCCAGTCGCGCCCATTCTCGCTATCGGCGCCCCGACGGATCGCCACCCCCGCATGGCCCCAGCTATGCCCGGGCAGCGGCACCAGCAGGATCTCTGGCGGCAGCCCCTCCAGCCCCCGTACTGCGTCGAACCCGAACCAGCCCTCCCCCGCGCTCGCCGGGTACAGCCGCCAGCGGTCCACACCGTCGAGCTGCGGCGGGCGATAGCGCGCGCGGTGGACCACGCCGCGCCTCGGCCCCGTCGCATCGCGGTGCTCGGCCTCCAGCACATGCACGGTGGCGTTCGGAAAGTCTTCCAGCCCGCCCGCATGATCGAAGTCGAGATGCGTCAGCACGATATGGCGCACGTCGGCCGGGTCGAGCCCGACCGCCGCGATCTGGCGCACCGCGCACTCCTCCTCGCGCAGCTGGACGTTCAGCAGGTCGCGCCAAGCGCGGGTGATGCGCGGCGGATGGCCGTGCGGGTGGCGGACGTCCTGCACGCCATAGCCGGTGTCGACCAGCACCAGCCCGTGCGCGTCGGTTTCGATCAGCAGGCAATGGCACACCAGCCGCCCGAGCGCGCCGGAGCTGTACCCGTCGAACAGCGCCCCGCCGACGGGGCAGTCGGTGCCGCAGTTGAGATGGTGGACGCGCATGGTGGACTCCGGGTGTGGAGGGATCTGAACGCGCGTGAGGGGCTTTCGGTGCGGGGGGCAGGTTTATGGCTCCTCGTTCAAGCAAGTGCGCTTTCCCGTTTGACCGGTTGTTGTGCCGCCGACGCACCCGCGGCTTGACCCCGCGCCCGCCCTCCCCTATGCGCGCCGCTCGTCGTCCGGGGTTCGCCTCGGGCAACCGTCCGAGACAGCGGGTGCCGGGCTTTCCGGCTTAATCTCCCGCCGAGACGGGGACATGGATCTGTCGGCCCGGCTCGCCAGCCGCGCCGCTGCTGTGCGTTATCCGCGCGGCCGTGCCCCCATCGCTGGACTCTCCCGGTCGCGCGGCGCTGCCGCTCGCTCGGTTTCCGCGTGGGTAGGGCTCAAACCCCGTCCTTCTTTCCTTCGTCGAAGTACCACTTCGACGAAAACTGGAGTTGCTGATGGACCGTGCTCAGAAGGCCGACGCCGTCGCCGAGCTCAACCGCACCTTCTCCGAGGTCGGCGTGGTGGTGGTCACCCGCAACCTCGGCATGACGGTCGCGCAGTCGACGCAGCTGCGGACACGGATGCGCGAGGCGGGCGCGTCGTACCAGGTGTCCAAGAACAAGCTCGCGCGCATCGCGCTCGATGGCACCGCGTATCTGTCGCTGGGGCAGATGCTGACCGGGCCGGTCGGACTCGCCACTTCGACCGACCCCGTCGCCGCCGCCAAGGTGGCGGTCGAGTTCGCGAAGGGCAACGACAAGTTCGAGATCGTCGGCGGCGCGATGGGCGCGACGGCGCTCGACGTCGCCGGGGTGCAGGCGCTGGCGACGTTGCCGTCGCTTGACGAGCTGCGTGCCAAGATCGTCGGGCTGATCGTCGCGCCGGCGACCAAGCTGGCGACGCTGACCCAGGCTCCGGCCGCGCAGCTCGCGCGCGTGCTGGCCGCCTATGCCGACAAGGACACCGCCATAGAAACCGAAGCCGCTTAACCTCTTACATCCGAAGGAACATACATCATGGCAGACCTGAACTCGCTGGTTGACCAGCTGTCGACGCTCACCGTCCTTGAGGCGGCGGAGCTTTCCAAGTTGCTCGAAGAGAAGTGGGGCGTCTCCGCCGCCGCTGCTGTCGCCGCCCCCGCCGCCGGTGGCGCGGGTGCCGCCGCCGCCGCGCCGGTGGAGGAGCAGACCGAGTTCGACGTGATCCTGACCGGCGATGGCGGCAAGAAGATCAACGTCATCAAGGAAGTCCGCACTATCACCGCGTTGGGCCTCACCGAGGCGAAGGCGCTGGTCGAGGGCGCGCCCCGCGCGGTCAAGGAAGGCGTGTCGAAGGACGAGGCCGCCAAGCTCAAGGCGCAGCTGGAAGCGGCCGGGGCGACCGTGGAGGTTAAGTGAGCTGAAGCGGGAGAGACGATTTAGCTGGGCTAAATCGCACTCCCGCGAAGCCGGCCGGCGGGTCGCATCAGCGAACCCGGTCGCCGTCATGGGCTTTGCCCATGACCGGCCGCGGTACAGAACGGGCGGCGTCAGCGATGACGCCGCCCGTTTTCGTCTTCCCTCAACCTCTACAGCCTTCGGACCGCGATCTGCGGCTGCAGCGCGGCAGAACGACTATCGCCGTATCGTCAGCATGTACGGTCGGGCAGCGAGCCGGTCGTGCATCCGCGGCGTGTCGAGCCAGAAGGGCGCGAGTTCTTCCCGCCCCTCATTCTCGACGCCGACCACAATCGTGCCGGCGGTCTGCCCCGCTTCGGCAGCCGCCCAACGGTACACCGCGTTGATCGCGATCACCGGCACCAACATCGAACGGCCGCGTGCGACCAGCGGCTCGACGCCCGTGAGGGGCAGCGCCGTGACGATCCGCGCGCGCCGCTCCTCGGCGGGCTCGAGCGCGAACGCGGGCACGACCGGGCGCGCCACCGCGCGGGCGAACAGCGCGGCGAGCTCCGCGTCTTGGCCCGTGCGCGCGGGAAGCAGCGTCACCTCGATCAGCACCGACTCCGCCGCCGCCTCGCCCGTGTTGCGGACGGTGATATCCAGCTCGACCGCAAGGCTGAGCAGGTTGACGCCGCCACGGCGGGGATGGACGTCGAGCTCTAGCCAGGGCCGCGCGGCGGGTGCGGGCATGCGCGTGAGCAGCGCGGGTTGGCACGTTGCGGGCGCGGGTGCCTCCACCGGCGATGAGACAACCGATGCGGGTTTCGGTACGGCCGGTGTCTCGGGCGTCGGCTGGCTCGGCGTCTCACCATCATAGGCCTGCGCGCGGTGACGACGACGCCGCAGCGCCCATGCGCCCAGGCCCGCGAGCAGCACCGCCGCTCCCGCAGCCCAGGGCCACCACGCCGTCGTCATGGCCGCCTGCGGTTCAGGCGCGAGCGTCGGGCGCGCTGACCTGGCCGCTGCGGGCGGTGTAGCGACCGGCGTCGGCGCGACGGCGGGCGAGGCTGCGGTCGGCTCCGCAAGGGGCGCGGTTCGCGAACGCGGCGCTGTCCTGGGGGTTCGCCTTCGTCGCAGCGTCGCGGTCGCGCGGCGGGTCGGCTCCGCCGTCGGCGTCGGTGTGGGGCTCGGCAGCGGAGTCGGGGTGGGCGTGGAGTCGGGCGTTGTCGTGGCGTTGGGGGGTACGGAAACGGGCGTAGTAATGTCGGGCGTCGGGGTCGGAACAGGCGTTGGCGTCGGAACAGGCGTCGGGGTCGGAACCGGCATGGTCACCAGATCGGGCGTCAGCGTCGGATCGGACGTCGTTGTGGGAACAGGAGTTGTGGGATCGGGCGTTGTGGGAACGGGTGTCGTGGGAACTGGTGGTGCTTGACTGGGCGTCGTCGTGGGCGTCTCCGGCGGCGACGGCACGCCAGGGTCGAGCTCCGGCGCGGTCTGCGGTGCGGTCTGCGCGGCGGCACCCGACGCGAGCGCGGCGAGCAGGAAAAAGGTGGGTCTGATCACGCGAGCACTCGCCTCGAACAACGATCCCTATGGTCGCGCGCACCGCGGTGGGGAAGCACCTGGTAGCAGCGCGGTCGTCCCCCAATGGTGCGAAGCCGGAGGATCACGATCGATCGGGCGGCGAACACGACGCGCCTAGCGCGCCGCCAATCCCTGCCCCGCCGCGACCACCGGCAGCAGCACCGCGCTCGCGCCCGCCGCGCCATACTCCACCGTCACCGTCGCTTTGCGATAATCGCCCGGCCTGGCGAGGAAGATGTTGGGCACGAACGTCTGCGGGTTGCGGTCATAGAGCGGGAACAGCGAGCTCTGCACCTGCACCATGATGCGGTGCCCCGGCGCGAACACATGGTCGACGGCGGGGAGCC
>CAXSEO010000081.1:0-8089 GCA_964235525.1 uncultured Sphingomonas sp.
TCGACCCCCATTGCCTCGAACCGTTCGGGCGCATCGTGCGGCGCGATGGTCGCGATCGCTTCCTCGATGTGCGCGCGCACACCCGCCCAGTCGACCGTGACCGACAGCGCGACGCCCATCGCCGGGCGCTCCGCCGCCTGCGCCCGCGCCGCCGCCGCGATCAGCGCCTTGGAGGGCACGCACCCCGTGTTAAGACATTCGCCGCCCATCGGCCCCGGCTCGCACACTGCGACGCGGAGTCCGAACATCGCCAAGCCACCGGCGGCGGTCAGCCCGGCGGCGCCTCCGCCGATCACGATCACGTCATGCGTCACTGGAAGCATATACGTGCGCGGGAGCGTTGAGGTTATGCCTCACATCGCCGAGAAGCCCCGCGATGCGAATATTCCTGACCGGCGCGGCCGGACTGATCGGCGGCGAGGTCGCGCAACGCCTGGTCGCGCGCGGCTACACGGTCACCGCCGGGGTCCACCGCAACCGCGAGGTCCGTGGCAACGACGGCGCGCTCGTGCCAGTAGCGGGAGCCGCAATCATCGATCTCACCGCACCCTCGCTCGGGCTGACCGACGCCGAAGCCGAGGCAATCGCCGCGGGGCAGGACCTCGTCATTCACTGCGCCGCAACCGTTCGCTTCGACCTCGCTGAGACCGACTATCGCGCAACCAACGTCGCGGGCACTGCCGCAGTGCTCGCGCTCGCCGCCCGCGCTGATCTGCCGCTGCTCTACGTCAGCACCGCCTATGTCTGCGGCGGCCGTGATGGGATCATCCGCGAGGACGACCCACTCCCCGATGCAGGCTTCGCCAACGGCTATGAGGCGAGCAAGGCCGCGGCCGAAGGGCTGGTCGCCGCGGCCGACCCGCGCCACGTCATCGCGCGACCGAGCATCGTCGTCGGCGACAGCCGGACCGGCGCGATCCGCAGCTTCGACACGATCTATGCCGCGTTCAAGCTGATCGCCGAGGGTCGTGTCCGCCACATGCCCGCGCGCGCCGACGCGACGCTCGACTTCGTGCCGATTGACCATATCGCGGCCGGGCTGGTCGCGCTCGCCGAGGCGATGGCGCCGGGAGTAGAGACGAGGGCGGCAGGCGGGCGCTTCCACCTCGTCTCGGGCGCGCCGGTTCCCGTCGGCGACTGGGTGGCGGCGATCGCGTCCTATCCGCAGTTCACCGCACCCGCGCTGATCGACCCCGCCGCGTTCGACCCGGGCGCGCTGTCCCCGCTGGAGCGCCGCTTGTTCGCGCGCGTCGCCGGGCTGTACGCGAGCTATTTCCAGCGCAATCAGCGCTTCGACGACGCGCGGCTGCGCGCGGTGACCGGACTCGCCTGCCCGCCGACCGGGGCGGCCTACCTTCGCACGCTGATCGACTATTGCATCGGGGCGGGGTTCCTCCGCGCGGCTACCTGATGTGCGGATAGTGGCGCTCCAGCCGCGCGCGCGCGCCAAACGCCCACAAGATCCCGACCTTGAAGTAGATCCAGTTTGCCTTGAGCGGCCCCCACGCGGCGATCCGCCGATCCGAGGTCAGGACGACGCGATTGATCAGCCGCACCCGGCCGAGCCGTGCGAGCTTGATGCACAGGTCCGCTTCTTCCATGATCGGCAGCCCCGGGTCGCAGCCGCCGACGGCGAGGAAATCGGCGCGGCGGAAGAACATCGCATGGTCGCCGAACAGCAGCCGGACGCCGCGGAAAAACAGGTGCGGTCGCATCAGCAGCGGCGCGTACCAGGTCTTCGCGACGTTATGCAGGCTGGTCCCCCAGCGCGTCTTCTCTCCCGTGATCAGCGGGGTGAAGCTCGCGAGTGCGGTTCCGGCGTCCGCCATCACCCGTTCAATCACCGCGACCATGTCGTCGGGCGGGAGCGTGTCGGCGTGGAGCACGCAGACGATGCTCCCCGCCGCCGCCTCGACCCCGGCATTGACCTGTATCCCACGCCCCGCAGGCGAGGTGATGACGCGCCACCCCGCCGCAGTCGCGAGTCCGAGGCTGTCGTCGGAAGAGCCGCCATCCACCGCGAGCACCTCGAGCGGCGCGGGATTGAGGCTCGCGAGCACCCGGATCAACCGCGGCAGCGCGATCGCTTCATCGAGCATCGGCACGACGATCGAGACGGCGCTCACGAGAGCAGCCACGGCCAGCGCGGCAGGTCTTCGGGCCGGTCGCAATCGTGGAGCGTTTCGAGTTCGACGGCGGTGACGCCCTCGTCCGCAAGCCGCGCGCGCGTTTGGGCGGCGACAGCGTCGGTCCCCCATGGCATGGCGGCGAAACAATGTGGCATTGTACGCGCCAGTCCGAGCAGCCAGTAACCGCCGTCCGCGGCGGGTCCGAGCACTGCGGGCGTTTCGTCCAGCGCCGCAGCGGCCGTGACCAGATGCGCGGGCGACAGGTCGGGGCAATCGGCACCGATCAGCAGCATCGGTGCGGGCACCCGTGCAAGCCGCTCGCCGAGATCGCCGTCGCCCTGGGCGACGAGCGGCACGTCGCTGCCGAGCCACGCCGCGAACGCGTTGAGAGGCGCGCCGACGACGCGCAGGTCGTGAGGCAGCCCGCTCGCGCGCACTACCCTCAGCGTCAACTCTACCAGTCGCCGATGAAGCGCCGCAGCGGCGGCTTCGCCGATCGCGGGGATCAGCCGCGTCTTCGCCTCGCCCGGCGTGGGAAAACGGGCAAACAGGGCAACGCGGGGCAAGGCCATGGCAGCGATATAGCGCTCCTCCCCACCCGCGCCACGCGCCGCCGATGACGGCGCTCTCGCCCCGCGCGCGCTCGGCGCTGGGGCTGCTCGGGGTCGCGGCGATTGTCGGCCTGTTAGTCGGCGAGCATCATCGGCCACTCCGCCGCCAGACGAGTCCAGCGTTGCGTCGCAATGTCCGCAACGCCGCGCTGGGAACGATGTGCGCGGCGGTCGTGAGCGCAATTGAGACCCCGCTGACCTTGGCTGTGGCGCACGTCAATCAGGCAAAACGGCGCGGCTTGGGACACCGCGTGCCCCCGCCGCTCCGCGGCGTGGTCGCGTTCCTGGTGATGGATTACGGCTTCTATCTCTGGCACGTCGCGACGCACCGCGTGCCGTTCCTGTGGCGTTTTCACCGCGTCCATCACGTCGATCCAGACATGGACCTGTCGACCGCGGTCCGGTTCCACATGGTCGACATGCTGGTCTCGTTGCCCTGGCGGCTGGTCCAGGTGCGCATGAGCGGGATCACGCCGAACGCGCTCGACGCATGGCGGCGCTTCTTCACGCTGTCGATCATGTTCCATCATTCCAATCTGGCGCTGCCGGGCCGTTGGGACGAGCGGCTGTCGCTGGTGCTGACGACACCCCGAATGCACGGGATCCACCATTCGGTGGTGCCGGCCGAGCGCGACAGCAACTGGTCGAGTGGCATCAGCTGGTGGGACCATCTCCACGGCAGCTTTCGCGCCACCCCACCGCCGCGCGCGATCACGATCGGCGTGGACGACGCACACGCCGCCGACGACGTGGCAATCGGTGCCGCGCTGCGCGCGCCGTTCATTCGTGATCCGAGTTCCAAGGCCGCTGGTGACAATTATTCGTTAGCGGTTCTAGGACGCAAAATGAGCGTTTCATCTTAGGTGACTGCCGATCCGCAGCTCCAGCTGGAGTTACATCGGCCGCCAGCCTCGACCCAGAGTCGGACATGCGACGCGCTTTTGCGCAGACCACAAACAGACTTTCATTCAGCTTGGATACGCAGGTAGATTTTACATGCAGAGCTGCGCGGCAGTTTCCTCAGCGGAGGGGTTACCGGCGCCTTCTGCGGTGCGTTTCTACCCGCGGCAGGGTCGGCTCAAGCGCTGTGTTCGCCAGTCGGCATCGCTGCTGGCAGAAATGCCACTCCCTTCAGCAGTCGGCGCGCGGTTCGCGAAAAGCCCAGCGTGTCGAAGCTGATATCGCCGTTCCCAGCGTGTGTAGTGACTACCTCCACCGGCATCGAGCCGCGGGGGTGGCCGATCCTGAGCTGCGGCGAGCCAACGTTCTCCGATTGAAGCATCGACGCGGCGACCGACCCCGATATTCTTGACGTGGCGGCGAGGCAGGTCGCCGCCGTCCCCGCCATGTTCTCGTGCAGCTTGCCGAGGAAGATCAGCCACGCGCGCAGGTCCATGCTCGACTGTTCGACTGGCTTGCCGTTCGCGTCGAGATAGTCCGCCGCCGGAGCGAGCAGGCACAGCATCGGCAGGCCCGGCGCCTGGCGATCGGCCTGCCTCCAGTCCGTGGCCATACCCGCCAGCACCGCCGCCTTGCCGCGTACCTCGCTCAGCAATGGCGCGAGCGCCTCGTCCTCCAGCACGTCGCGCTGCTCGCTTCCGGTCAACCCCAGATCGGCCGCCGGAACGAACGCCCAGCAATTAGCGACATCGCAGACCGACATCGCGACGCGTCGACCGTCCTCGAGCGTGATCTCATCAATCGCCGCGCCGCTCGGCAACAGCTTGCCCGTGGTCGCGCCGATGGTGCTACGATAGTCGAGCAGGATCCGCGCGCCGGTCCCCGGGACGCCCGGGATCGCGAAGTCGCCCGCCGCGACCGCCTTGCCGGCCGCGACCGGAAAGCGCGCGACGAACACCTTGTCGGTGTTGACGTTGTAGACGCGGACCTCGGCCTCGTCGCCCAAGGCCTCGACCAGCCCCTCGTCGACCGCGAACGGTCCGACACCGGCGGAGATATTGCCACAATTGCCGCGATAGCCGACGACGGGGTGGTCGATGTCGACCTGCGCGAACAAATAGTCGACATCGGCGTCGGCGCGCTCGGACCTGCTGATGATCGCGACCTTGGAAGTGATCGGCCGCGCGCCGCCGAGGCCGTCGATCTGGATCGAGTCGGGCGACCCCATCAACCGCAGCAGCAGCGCGTCGCGCTCCGCGTCGGACAACGGCAAGTCGCGGGCGTGGAGGTACACTCCCTTGCTGGTGCCGCCGCGCATGATGACGACGGGCAGTTCGGTCTCGTCTTGCCCGCTCATGCGGCCACGTCCTGCGCGTCGGTCATCCAGATCCAGGGCCGCACGCGATGGTCGGCCTGCTGCCACGCGGTGATGGCGTCGGCGTGGCGTAGGGTCAGCCCGATATCATCGAGTCCCTCGATCAACGCCTCGCGCCGTTGCGGGTCGATCGCGAAAGCGACCGTATGGCCCGCCCCCGTCGTGATGAGGCAGCTGTGGAGATCGACCGTGAAGTCGCCCGGGTTCGTCTCCGCTTCCGCCATGAGCGCGGCGACCTCGTCGGTGGTCAAGCGGATCGGCAGCATCCCGTTCTGAAAGCAGTTGGCGTAAAAGATGTCGCCGAAGCTCTCCGCGATGATGCAGCGCAGTCCCATCGCCATCAGCGCCGTCACCGCCGGTTCGCGCGACGATCCGCAGCCGAAATTGGCGCCCGTGATCAGGATGCGCGCGTCACGCCAGCGCGGCTGGTTGAGCGGGAAGTCCGGGTTCTCCGACCCGTCCTCGCGATAGCGCAGTGCCTCCAGCGCATAGTCGCCGATCCGCGCGGGGTCGCCCGCGGTGAGCCGTTCGATGCGGATGATGACGTCCGTGTCGATATTGGCCTGCGGCAGCACCGCGGCGCGGCTCGACAGATGGGTGAACGGCGCGAACACTAGAGCGTCCTCACATCGGTGATGCGGCCGGTGACCGCGGCGGCGGCGGCCATCGCCGGACTGGCGAGGTGCGTGCGAGCACGCGGTCCCTGTCGCCCGACAAAGTTGCGGTTGGACGTCGACATTGACCGCGCTCCGGGCGGCACCTGCTCGCCATTGGCGGCGACGCACATGCTGCACCCCGGCTCGCGCCACTGGAATCCCGCGTCGGTGAACAGCCGGTCGAGCCCTTCGGCTTCCGCCTCGCGCCGCACCGCCATCGAGCCGGGAACCACCCACGCCTGCACTCCGGGAGCGACGCTGCGTCCTTCGACCACCCGCGCCGCCGCACGCAGATCGCTGATCCGCGAATTGGCGCACGACCCGATGAACACCCAGTCGACCGGCTGCCCCACGATCGGCTCGCCCGGGATCAGCCCCATATAGTCCAGCGCGGCTGAGACCCCGTCGCTCGCGTCGGAGCCTGCGTCCTCAGGATACGGAATGAACCCGTCGACCGGCATCGACTGGTCCGGGCTGGTGCCCCAGCTGATCGTCGGCACCACCGCCGCCGCATCGATCGCGATGTCGCGGTCGAACGCCGCGTCCTCGTCGCTAGCCAGCGTCCGCCAATACGCGACCGCTGCGTCGAACGCGGCCCCGGCGGGAGCGAAGCGCCGCCCGCGCAGATAGGCGAACACCGTCTCGTCGGGCGCGATCAGCGCCGACCGCGCACCCATCTCGACCGCGAGATTGCACAGGGTCAGGCGCTCCTCGACCGCCAGCGCGCGGACGGTCGATCCGGCGAACTCGATATTGTGCTCCACCCCCGCCGTCGTGCCGAGCGTGCGCAGCAGATGGAGGGCGAGGTCCTTGGCGGTCACGCCGACGCCCAGCGCGCCCTCGACGCGGACCCGCATGTTCCTGGGCTTGCGCAGGCGCAGCGTTTGGGTCGCCAGCGCGTGCGCGCTCTCCGACGTGCCGACCCCGAATCCCAGCGCGCCCAGCCCGCCATTGGTGCAGGTGTGGCTGTCCCCGCAAATCTGCGTCGCGCCGGGAAGGGTTAACCCCAATTCGGGCGCGATGACATGGACGATCCCCTGGCCCTCGCTGCCCAGATCGAAGAGCCGGATGCCTGCCGCCGTCGTCAGGACGCGCAACCCCGCGACCAGTCGCGCGCCGGCCGGGAAGGTATCGTCGGTGCGCCCCGGCTCGCTCGAGACGATGTGGTCGGGGGTGGCGAAGGTAAGCTCGGGGTTGCGGACCGGCAGCTCGCGCCGGCGCAGGTCCATCAGCGCGGGCGGGCCGGACAGATCGTGGAGCATGTGCCGGTCAACGTGGATCAGCGACCAGCCATCGCCGAGATCGGCGACGACATGCGCGTCCCAGATCTTGTCGAGCAGGGTGCGCGCGGTAGTCATGCGGCGGCGTCCGCGTGCTCGCGGCGCAGCGCGTCCCATTCGCTCGAACCGAAGCGCCGGAACGCCTCGCGGATGTCGGCACCGGGTACGCCGGTCGGCACCGGCAAACCGACCTCCTTCAGCCGGCGGAGTGCGGCATCGAGCGCGGGGACGACGACGCCCAACGCCGCGCCCGGCAAAATGGCTAGCTTGTAGCCCATTTCTTGCGCATCGGCGTGGCTGACCACCGGCGTCTTGCCCCCCGGGACGACGTTGAGCAGGCACGGCGCGCCGACCAGCCGTGGCACCGCAGCCAGCTCGTCGAGCGTCTGCACCGCCTCCACAAAGGCCATGTCGGCCCCGGCCGCGATCGCCGCCCGGGCGCGCTCGATCGCGTCCTCGAAGCCGGTGACCGCGCGCGCGTCGGTGCGCGCGATAAGGAGGAAGTCGGGGTTCACCCGGGCCGCCACGGCCGCGCGGATGCGGGACACGAACTCGTCGCGCGCGATCACGTCCTTGCCGTCGAGGTGCCCGCACCGCTTGGGCGCGACCTGATCCTCGATGTGGATACCCGCGACGCCGCTGCGCTCGAAATCGCGCACCGTGCGGGTGACGTTCAGTTCGTTGCCATAGCCCGTGTCCGCGTCGGCGATGACCGGCAGCGTCGTCGTCCTCGCGAGCACCTCGGCGTTGTCGACCATCTCGCTCGCGGTCACGAGCCCATAGTCCGGGAAGCCGCGCGCGGCGGCGGTGCCCGCCCCCGTCATGTAGGCCGCCTCGAACCCGGCCTGCTCAATCATGCGCGCGGTCAGCCCGTCATAGGCGCCGGGCGCGATCAGCATCGCGTCGCGGGCGAGCAGCCGCCTCAGCACAACAGCAGGATGGGAACGCGACATGAAAGCTCCAATCGGATTATAGGAGTATCCAGTAGGGCAATCTGATTAGGCGAGCAAGCGATTGTAGGATAATCGGCCTAGCAGGAAGGCAAGGCGACCGAGGCATGACAGGCACAAGCGAGAGCGTGGTCGAAACCGCCATCACCGCGATCCGCAGCGGCATTCGGGACGGCCGGTTCGCGCCG
>CAXSEO010000082.1:0-8083 GCA_964235525.1 uncultured Sphingomonas sp.
CAGCCCGGCGAGGCCGAGCATGATCATCGCCCGCCGCCCATAGCGGTCCGAGCGATTGGCCCAGAACGGCGCGGCGACCACCCACAACAACGCGGACGCGGAAAACGCGCCCGCGACCGCGTTGTCCGCGACGCCGAGCTCGCGCCCGAGCGCGGGCAGCACGGACTGGAGCGCGGTGTTGGCGGCGGCGATCGTCAGCATCACCGTAAACAGCAGCGCAAAGCCGCGCGCGGGGGTCATTCGCGCGTCCAGCTATAGGCGCGTCCGACGGTAGCGACCGCGACTTCATACGAGTCGTACCAGCGCGCGCGGCCCGCCTCGCGGATGGCGGTGTGCTCGAGATCCCGTCGCCACGCGACCGCGCTCGCCTCGTCCGCCCACCAGCTGACGGTGATGCCCGCGCCATCCGGGCCGCGCACGCTGTCGATACCGCGATAACCGGGCTGGAGCGCGGCGCGCGCGTCCATCGCCGCGCTGGCGGCGGCGTAGCCAGCGTCGTCCGCGCGGTTGCGGCGGGAGAGGAAGATGACGGCGGTCTGCCCGGTGCGGTCGTGCATGGGGGTTCCTTGGTTCGCGCGGACCCTTACCGCTCGTGCCGGGCTTGTCGACGGCCCCCGCCCAGCGCGCTTGAACCCAGCCGCCATGTCTGCGAAGCGCGAAGCGTCGATCAGCCGCCGCACGGGACCGCATGCCACCCTCCAGCACCACCGCCGCCGCCCGTCGCTCCGCCCCCCGTGCCGATGGCGTGCCGTCGCCGTGGGGAATGTTCTTTCAGGGGTTCCTCAAACACCCGGTGATGGTGGGGTCGGTGATGCCGTCGTCGGGCAAGCTGATCCGCCGGATGCTGGAGCCGGTCGACTGGGCGAACTGCCGGTTGTTCGTCGAGTACGGCCCGGGGGTCGGCACCTTCTGCCGCCCGATCCTTGACCGGATGAACTCTGACGCGAAGTTGATCGCGATCGACACCAACCCCGATTTCGTCCGCTACCTGCGCGGCACGATCCCCGACCCGCGCTTCTCGGCGGTGAACGGCTCGGCGGCGGAGGTGGAGACGATCGTCGCCGACCACGGCTTCGCGGCGGCGGACTATGTGCTGTCGGGGCTGCCCTTCTCTACGTTGCCGCCCGGCGTGGGCCCGGAAATCGCGGCGGCGACGCACCGGGTGCTGCGGGTCGGGGGTGCGTTCCTGGTGTATCAGTTCTCGCCCAAGGTGCGCGATTATCTGACCCCGCATTGGGAGCGGATCGATCATGGGATGGAGTGGTGGAACGTGCCGCCCGCGCAGTTGTATTGGGCCCACAAGGAATAGCGGCGGCCACGTCCGCCGCGATGCGCTGGCGAGCCAGCGCAATTCCTTGTGCGGCCGACGGGCGGGGAAGCGGCGAAGCCGCAAGACCGACCCGTTCGACGTCACGCCGGCGGCTTCGCCGTCGGCGCGTCCCACCCCTCTGGTAATCCGTGCTGAACCAGCTCTCCCCCGGTGAATCGAACATCCTCCGTCACCTCCCGTCCAACAAAGTCCGGCACGCGATACACGTCCATCGTCCCCACGCTCTCGAACTCCGCCTCCGCCATAATCAGCCCGCTGAGCGCGCCCTCGAAGCGATCGACCGACACTTCCGCGCCGTCTACCTGGCCAAGGTAGTATCGCGTTTTGCACAGCACCCGCCCCGGCAGCGCCGCCAGCAACCGATACTCCTCCGGCGAGAGATAAATCGAGGTCAGCAGCCGCACTGATGCGCTGACATCCGCCTTGCGCCCGAGCCGCCGCTGCGGCTCGCCGCCCTCGACCGGCACGGCTTGGCGTAGCCGCAGCTGCGTCCCTGTGACGTACAGGTCGCGGAGCTGCTCGGCCCGCATCACGCGGCCGTGGGGCACGGCGTCGCAGAGCCAGCGACGCTCGCGCTCGATCCAGGCATATTTGGCTTTGGGCCAGCCGAGCGCGGCGGCGATGCGGGGATCGATGTCGGACACGGAAAGACAGTTCTTGCAGCGCCCGACGCGGGAGTAAATCCCGCGTCGTCGAACGAGCTCCGCTGCGCGGCCTCGTCGGCCGGGCGTGAGCGCTACGCTTCGCGCATCGGCGCGGGCGTGGCCGCGCCTGCGCTCAGCCCCAATTCAGCCCCTTCGTCACGCTCGGGTCCACCACCACGATCACCCCGTACGCAACCGCCTGCCTTACCCGCTGGAGCACCCCCGTCCGCGCGTACACCTCCGGGGTGATCTCCTCTGAATTGGCGATCTCGCCGTCCACATAGGCGCGGCAATGCGCGGCGAACGCCCGGTCCTCGACCCGCAGCATGATCTCCATGTTGAGGAACGAGCTGCGGACGTCGAAGTTCGCCGAGCCGATGAACACGATGTCGTCGATGACGTACAGCTTGGTGTGCATCTTGGTCGCCTGGTATTCGTAAATGCGCACCTGCTTCCTCAGCAGTCCTGCATAAGTAAACCGCGCGGCATCCACCGCGCGCTGGTGGTCCATCCGCGCGGGGGTGACGACGCGCACCGTCCGCCCGCGCTTGCCCGCGCGGTCGAGCGTGTTGAGCATGGTCGGGCTAGGCGCAAAATAGGCGGCGATCACGTCGATCCGCTCCGCCGCGCGCATCGCCCCGCGCACCGCCCGCGCCCAGGGCGACAGTCGCCGGCTCGGGCCGCCGAGCAGCCACTGCACCTTGCCGTCATTCTCGCGCGGATGGTCGAGCAGGTGCCGAAGGTGGCGGATCGTCGAGTCGGGTCGCGCGGTCCAGCGCGCGAGGTCGTCGAAATAGGCGGTGATCCGCCCCGCGCACGGCCCCTCGAACAACAGCCCGAGGTCGCGCCACGCCTGCTCGGCGATGGTGCCGAAATAATCGTCCTCGACGTTGAACCCGCCGATGATTGCGCGCGCGTCGCGCGTTTCGCCGTCCGCCAGCGCGAGCTTCTGGTGATTGCGGAGCAGATAACGGCGGCCCCAGCGCGGCTCGAAGCTGCACAGCTTCACGCCCGCGTCGGTCAGCGGCTTGAAGAAATGATCGTGCGTCGCCTTCTCGCTGCCGAACCCGTCGACGATCAGCGTCACCGGCAAACCGCGCGCCGCTGCCGCCAGCAGGCCTGCGCCCACCGCCTCGCCCGCGCGGTCGTCGGCGTAGATGTAATACAGCATCCGCAGCGACCGGCGCGCGCCCGCGATGAGGTCGAGTAGCGCCTCCAGCCGCCTGGGGCCGGAGGCGAGCAACGTCAGCCGGTTGCCCGCGACGGTGAAAGGCTGATCGACGGGTTCACCCATGTTACCCGCATGGCCGCGCGCGCGCCCGTCCGCAATCCTTGACTTTCAGGGCCGCGCGAGCGTAGGCAAGATGCTTACCCAGATCGCTAGACATATAAGGAAGCGGCCATGGCGCGCGTCACCGTCGAGGATTGCGTCGACAAGATCCCCAACCGGTTCGACCTGGTGCTGCTCGCGGGACAACGCGCGCGTCAGATCTCGGGCGGTGCGGAGCTGACGCTCGACCGCGATCGCGACAAGAACCCGGTGGTGGCGCTGCGTGAGATCGCCGAGGAGCGGGTGCGACCGGCCGAGCTGATGGAGTCGGTGATCAGCGGGATGCAGCGCGTGCAGGTCGACGACGAGGAAGCCCCCGACGCGATCGGCTCGCTGTCCGGCGCCGCCGAGGCGCTGCGCCTGACCGCTGCCGCGCCGCCGCGCAACCAGAATCTGGGCGGGGATTATGAATAAGGCCCGAGTTCATCGAAGCTAAACTCGGATCAGCCGCATTCTGGCGGCTTGGCCAGCTTAGAGCGGCGCAAAACGCACCCTGAGCCGCTCCGCGTGCCGCCGCGCGCCGTCTTCGACGAACCGTTTCAGCCACGCGCTCCACGTCACGGCGACGAACCGCACCGATGCTCCCGCGACCGCGTCGGCGAAGCGCGCCACCTCGTCGCGGTGCGCCGCAATCGCCTTGTCCGCGATCCGTGTCTGGCCGAAGCTGGTCGGCTCGGCATGAAGGTAAACCAGCATCGGCGTTTTGCCGGCGCGTGCCGCCTCGGTGGCGAGCCCGAACGCGTGTTTGACCAGCTGCGCCGCGTCGAGATGGCGGAACGCGGTCGGATTCTGGCGCAACGCCCGCATCAGCGCCGCGAACGGCGCCAACCCGTCGCCCCACTCGCAATCATAGGTGGAACTGAACACCGCCGTTTTCTTGTCCAGAAACGGCTCATACCGCTTCGACTCCACCCCGATCAGGAAGGTCGGCGTCTCGATCCCCGCGTCCAGATGCGGGTGTGTGCCACGGGACCACGGGGACCGCATCACCCGCTCTAGCGCGACACACTGGGCGGGCCAGTCCAGCCGCTCGGTTCCGGGGAACGGCGGTAGCAGCGCCGGTCGCTCCAGAAACCAGCCGAATGCATTGGCGGCCAACGCGGCGCTGCTACGCGGGCTGGCGAACTTGCCGCTGGCGATTTCCTGTCCCGCGCCAGCCAGAAGCTGCGCTCGCACCAGAGCTGCGGGAACGCCGTCGAGTAGGCCAAGGTCAGACGACATCGCGGGCCTTCAATCCTTGCGCGATGACGTACCATTCCGACGATTCTTTGCGGCTCGCGGGCGGCTTAGCGTGCTTCACGGCCGAAAACCCCCGCTTGAGCTCCGCCACCAGCGCCGAGTCCGCGCCGCCCGCGAACACCTTGCCGACGAACGCGCCGCCCGGGCGCAGCACCTCGGCCGCGAAGAGCGCCGCCGCCTCGACCAGCGCCATGGTGCGTAGCGCGTCGGTCTGCGGATGGCCGACGGTGTTGGCGGCCATGTCGGACAGGACGAGATCGGGCGCGCCGCCCAGCACCTCGATCAACCGCGCTGGCGCGTCCTCGGCGAGGAAGTCGTGCTGGAGGATCGTCACCCCCTCGATCGGGTCGACCGGCAGCAGGTCGATGCCGACCACCGCCGCGCCCGGCGCGCGGCGGCGCACCACCTGCGCCCACCCGCCGGGCGCGATGCCGAGATCGACGACACGCGTCACCCCGCGCAACAGCCCGAACCGCTCGTCAAGCTCGAGCAACTTGTACGCCGCGCGGCTGCGGTAGCCGTCCGCGCGCGCCTGCCGGACATAGGGGGCGTTGAGCTGGCGTTCGAGCCAGCGGGTCGATTGCGCGCTGCGCCCGCGCGCGGTGCGGACCCGCTGCCGCCCGCCCGAGCCGCCGCGGCTCATACTAGAACCTCGCCGCCCCGGCTCACCCGCCGTCCGCCCGCATCAGGCGCTTCAGGATGCCCTCGCGGATGCCGCGATCGGCGACACCGAGCCGGTCGGCGGGCCACAGGTCGAGGATCGTCTCGAGGATCGCGCACCCCGCCACCACCAGGTCCGCACGCTCCGCGCCGATACAGGGCAGCGCCGCGCGCTCGCCGATCGCCATCCCCGCCAGCGAAGCGCTGATCGCGCGCATCGCCTCGGCGGGGACGATCAACCCGTCCACCGCCGCGCGGTCGTAATGCGACAGCCCGAGATGAACGCTCGCCAGCGTAGTGACGGTGCCGCTGGTGCCGAGCAGTCGCGGACGCGCCACCTCGCGCGGCAGCCGCGCGGCGAACGCGGCGAAGCTCTCCGCCACCAGCGCGCGCATCCGCGTGTACGCCGCCGCGCGCTCGTCCGCCGTCGCGCCGCCGCCCGCGCTTTCGGTCAGCGACACCACACCCCACGGCGCGGAATGCCAGTCCAGTACGCGCGGCACCGGGTCGGCGGTGTCGACCAGCACCAGCTCGGTCGACCCGCCGCCGATGTCGAACACCAAAGCGGGCCCCTCGCCCGGCTCCAGCAGCGCGTGACAGCCGAGCACCGCCAGCCGCGCTTCCTCCTCGGCGGAGATGATGTCGAGGTGGATGCCCGTCTCGGCATAGGCGCGCGCGATGAACGCGGGGCCGTTGCTGGCGCGGCGGCAGGCCTCGGTCGCGACCGAGCGCGCGAGGCTGACGTTGCGGCGGCGCAGCTTGTCCGCGCACACGCGCAGCGCCGCCAATGTCCGCTCAATCGCCGCGTCTGACAGCTGCCCGGTCGCGGCCAGCCCCTCGCCGAGACGGACGATGCGCGAGAATGCGTCGACGACCGCGAAGCCGTCGCCCTGCGGTCGCGCGATCAGCAGACGGCAGTTGTTGGTGCCAAGGTCGAGCGCGGCATAGTGGCGCGCGTCGCCCGCGCGGCGCGGCGGGTGGAACGTCGCGGCCGAACTTGGCTCCGGCGCGGACGGCTTGCTGGCGGGGCCCATCGCCGCGTCTCGCTTTTCTGTTCTGCCGTGACGTCGGCCGGTGCGGCCGTCGCTCGGTGCTTGGGCAATGCGCTAGCCGAACCGGCCCGCCGCGACAAGCGCCGCCGCTTGACCGCGCCCGCCGCCCCGCCTACCCCGCCGCTCCCGATGCCCCGTCGTCTAACGGCAAGACAACGGACTCTGACTCCGTTAATCGTGGTTCGAATCCACGCGGGGCATCCAAGACTATCTCAAGCGATCTCAATACCTTAGGGTTAGGACCGGGTTGGCCAACGAGTCGGCTTCCCGCTGAGTATGCGCAAAAACCGCGGATTTCCGCCATTTTCCGCCGAGTGTCTCTGGCTCCATGCAACACGGGTGGATCATGGAAAGCGGGCGCAAGAGCGGCTTGGGGGCGCTTTTGTGGTTAAGAGTCAGAGGACTGCGGCTCTCGCCGTGACGGGTTGAGGGTCGAGAGAGAGGCTCTCGGCCAGCCCGTCCGGAGATCTCCGATGCTTCAGACCCTCCCTTCCCGCCGCGTCGATCCGGCGGGCTCGGCCCCGCCGGCGACAGTGCCTACAAGGTCGACATCAGCCGCGGCGAGCGGATCGGCCGCGTATCGTCGGAGTGGTTCACTCGCCCGGACGACGAGCGCTATCTGTCGCTGACGGAGCTGCACGCCGCGGTGCGGGGCCGCGCGGACCGCGACCGCCCGCACGGTCGAGACCAAGGCGCTGCGCGTCGAGGCGAGTTGCGACAATGCCGAGCGTCTGACCCTGGTCGTTCCCGGCCGCGCCGAGCCGATCGCACCCACCCACTGGTCCTACGGCCAGCTCTGCAGCCTGGTCGGGGCGCTCGCCAGCTACATGCGCCAGCTTCCCGCCCCGCTCGCTGGCATCAACCTCCAGCACGGGCTGCTCTCGCACCGCGCCGAGCTGGTGAAAACCTTGGAAGCCGACGACGGCCGCCTCGAGCTGCGCGCCGTTACCGGCCCGGATTACGGTCGCATCTGGGACCACGAGCTGGTCGAGGCGGTGATGCGCATCGCCGGAAACGGCACCGGCGATACGCGCTGGAAAGTGCCCGGCCTCCTCGACTGGTCGACCATGACCCACTACCCGTTCGTCGACGTGACCAAGGACACCACGACATTGTACGCCAGTGACCGCGACGTGTCCCTGTTCCTCGTCGATGACGCTCATCCGGTCGAGGCGGGGCGGCTGCCCAGCGGCGATCCCCGACCTCTACTTTCACGGCTTCTATGCCGGAACTCCGAAGTGGGCTCGAAGACGCTCGGCATCGCGAGTTTCTACGCGCGAAACGACGTCCGGACGAGCGGTTCGCTCAGCTCGCGGCACCGCTGCTGAACCCGCCAATCCACAGGCCGCTCGATCGCTCTGCCGCAGTCCGGCGAGCACGGTCGCGGGTGCAATCGTGTCGCTGGTCGGCGCGCCCGAACTGGGGCAATTCGCCGCGCATAACCGGCAACTGTTCGCGTGCAGCCGATAGATTTTGATTTGACCGCTTCGCGCGCAATCAACGCCATATTGGCCGCGCCCGCCCGTCCCGACAGCCATTCGTTTCCGGCATGGGCGGGGCGAGATCCCCGGCTTGAAGGGCGGAAAGTGGTGGTTCTGCGAAACTCGGTTTTCGACCAAGAAAACCGGCACAGCTGACGTTCATTTGTGAGCAGATGACGGCTGACCCAGTCGCGAGTAGCTGGAACAACCCAGCCGAGCGATGAAACTCTTTCTGTGACTCCTCCGTAAGCGATATTGATCGGGTTTGCTTACGGAAGGGTGTGAGGGTGGTCACACACGTACGATTTGCGGCAGCGCTTTGCGTCGTGGCTTCAGGCGCGAGTGTC
>CAXSEO010000083.1:0-8058 GCA_964235525.1 uncultured Sphingomonas sp.
GAAAAACTGCGACAGCCAGTCGAACCCCCATTCGTCGCGCGCCCCCGGGCCGCCATGTGGCATCACGATCGCGGGAAGGTTCTTGCCGTTGCTACCCGGCGGCAGCGTCAGATAGGCGGGGATCGCGGTCCCGTCCGCCGCCTTGTAGGTGATCGGCCTGACGGTCGCGAGCGCCACGCCCGTCAGTTCGGGACGCGCGGGCAGCACTTCCTCAAGATGATGCGTGCCCTTGTCGAACACGTAATAGCGCCCAGGATCATTGTCGCTGCCAATGAACAACAATAACCGCTTCTCGTCCGCGCTGGCGTCCACGAACGTCATCAGCGGTCGAGAGGGCATCGCCTTACCGAGCGCGGCGCGCAATCGCTCGAGTTCGGGGTCGAAGAACTGGGTCTCGCGTTTGTCGGTGACCCAGCTCGCGCCGACCACGCGGCGCTGTCGCCCGATGCGGATCAGGTCGTTAACATCGACATCGGGGCGCGAGACGACCAGCTCTTTCTTGAGCGATCCGTCGAGCGACACCCGGAACAGCGCGCTGCGCCCGTCCTGCTGGTCAAAGCCGTAAGCGACGTTCGCATCGCGGTCGACCGCCACCGGCTCGAACCCGCGCGATACGCCGCTCGTGAAGCGGACCTCGCCGAGCTTGCGCCATTCGCGCTGGTCGGGCTGGCGATACATCCACACGAGATGACCGGTTTCATAGCCGCCGTTGCTGGTGCCCTGCACCGCCATCAGCCGCACGGTGCCGTGGCCGTCGGAGATATAGTCCACCGCCCCGCGACGCGGCTGCTCCACCGGGCGTCGGGCAAGCGTGGTGGTATCGACAAGGTCGACGCCCAGGCCCTCGCGCGTTTCCGCCATGTGCGTGCCGATCGTCTCCTCGGGCACATAGGTGCGGGTGATCAGAGCGGTGCCGCTATGGCCGTCGCCGCTCCAGTCGATCACCTCGCCGCCTTGTTGCGCGAAGCCGAGTTCGTGCCCGGTCTGGTGATTGGACAGCATCGTCAACCCGCCGCCGTCGCTGTTGATCGCGACCAGCCGCGTGAAGCCGATCAGCCCCCGGCCGTTGTCCTGTTCGACGAACACGGTGCAGACCAGTCGCGTGTCGCTCGACCAGCGGCATCGCGCCAGTCGGTCCGGCTTGCCGGACGCGGCCAGCACCAGCTTGGGCTCGCCGCCCTTGATCAGATCGCCGACAAACAACGCTTCGCCGCGCCCGTGCGATGGCGCGACCACCGCGACATGAGTGCCGTCGGGCGACAGGCTGATCTGCTGGATCGCTTCGCGTGCGCCGAACTTCGCCGCCGTATCGTCCGCCGCTGCCGCTGCCGCCACGCCCGGCACAAGCGACAGCGCCACCGCTCCTGCGAACAGCTTCAACCTCATGCCATCCCCCTCTTCCCGTCGCCAGCTTAGCGGTCGCGTCGGTACTGGCAAGCGCTCGCTTGCGTAGCGGCGGCACCGCGTTAAACCGGAGCAACGACCGTTATGGAGGCTTTCTTGCGCGTCCTTCTCCCGCTCATCCTGCTCGCCGCGCCCGCCGCAGCGCAGACGCCCGCCATCTCGGTCGATACGCTCCGCTCGGTGACCAAGGAGGTGTCGTCCGAAGCCTATGAAGGCCGCAAGCCGGTCACGCCCGCCGAGGAGAAGACCGCCGCGTACATCATCGCGCGGATGCAGGCGGCGGGGTTGAAGCCCGGCGGCGTCAATGGCGGCTGGACGCAAGCAGTGCCGATGGTCGAGATCGCCAAGCAGACCGCGCAGCCGCTGGTGTTCGCGGGCGGCAAGGGCACCCCCGTGTCGCTCGCCTATCGTACCGACATGGTCGAGGCGACCTACCGCGTCGCCCCGCGCATCGACCTCCACGCGAGCGACGTCGTGTTCGTCGGCTATGGCATCAACGCGCCCGAGCGGGGGTGGAACGACTATGCGGGCGTCGACGTGCGCGGCAAGACGGTGATCATCCTGGTCAACGACCCCGACTGGCGCTCGTCCACGCGCGAGGGTCCGTTCGAGGGCCGCGCGATGACCTATTACGGCCGCTGGACCTACAAATATGAGGAGGCGGCACGGCAGGGCGCGGCGGCGGCGATCATCGTCCACCAGACCGAGCCTGCGGCCTATCCCTGGGCGGTGGTGCAGTCGTCGTGGACCGGGCCGCAGCAGGAACTCGACGAAGCGGGCGACCACATGGACCAGAGCCAGGTGATCGGCTGGATGCAGCTCGATGCGGCCAGGCGCGTGTTCGCGGCGGCGGGCAAGGACTTCACGGCGCTGGAGGCGGCGGCGGGGCAGCGCGGGTTCCACGCGGTGCCGCTGGGGCTCAAGGCGTCGACCTCGTTCGGCAACACGATCCGGCGGCAGGCGTCGAAGAACATCATCGGCATCCTGCCCGGCACGACCGCACCGAACGAGTATGTGCTCTATACCGCGCACTGGGACCATCTCGGCCATTGCGACCCGGTGGGCGGCGACGGCATCTGCAACGGCGCGCTCGACAATGCGAGCGGGGTCGCGGGGTTGATCGCGCTGGCGGAGGCGCAGGCGAAGGCTGGACCGGCGCGCCGCTCGATGGTGTTCATGTCGGTGACGGCGGAGGAGGCGGGGCTGCTCGGCTCGCGCTATTACGCCGAGCATCCGGTGTACCCGCTCAGCCGCACGGCGGGCGGGGTCAACATGGACGTGCTCAACGTCAACGGCCGCGCGCGCGACTTCGTCATCACCGGCGCGGGCAAGAGCGAGCTGGAGGACATGGTCCGCCCGCTCGTGGCGGCGCAGGGGCGGACGATCTCGCCCGAGCCTTCGCCGGAGAAGGGCGGCTATTTCCGCTCCGACCATTTCTCGTTCGCGAAGTTGGGCGTGCCGATGCTCGACGGCGGGTCGGGCGAGAACCTCGTGATCGGCGGCACCGCGGCGGGGCACGCCGCGGCGGAGGACTATACCGCGCACCGCTACCACAAGCCGCAGGACGAGTATAACCCGGCCTGGGACTGGTCGGGCGCGGTGCAGGATTTGACGGTCTATTACCGACTCGGGCGCGAACTGGCGGACGGGACGAGCTGGCCGAACTGGTACAACACGAGCGAGTTCCGCGCGGTGCGGGACAAGTCGCGGGCAGGCATGTAGCGCTCCGACGCTGCTCGATGCTCGTAAAGCCCCCACCCGCCGAATGGGCGCGCCACGCCGCCGTGTGGATCGGCTTCCCGAGCCATCCCGAGCTGTGGGAGGCTGACCTCGCCCCAGCGCGCGCGGAGGTCGCCGCGTTCGCGCGCGTGGTCCACGCGGGCGGCAGGGGCGAGCAGGTGCTGCTCGTCGCCGCCGACCTCGAAGCGGCGGAAGCGGCGCGGGCGCATGCGCCATTCGCGACCGTCGTCACCGAGCCTTTTGGCGACATCTGGCTGCGCGACACCGGCCCGATCTGCCTGCGCGGGCGCGAGGCGCGGGTGTTCGGCTTCAATGGCTGGGGCGGCAAATATGATCTGGAGGGTGACGACACGATCGGCGAGCGGCTGGCGCGCGGGCGCGGGTACGCGGTCAGGCGCGCGGACTGGGTGCTGGAGGGCGGCGCGATCGACGGCGACGGCGCGGGGCTGGTCGTCACCACCGAGCAATGCCTGCTCAACCCCAACCGCAACCCCGGCATGGGCCGCCGCGAGGTGGAGGAGCGGTTGCGCGCGGACCTCGGCTTCGCGCGGGTGCTGTGGCTGGGGGAGGGGCTGCTCAACGACCACACCGACGGGCATGTCGACAACCTCGCGCGCTTCGTCGGCGAGGCGCGCGTGGCGATCCCGGTGGGCGCGGACAACGACCCCAACTGGCGCGTGTACCAGGACGCCGCCGCGCGCGCCCGCGGCGCGGGGGTGGAGGTGGCGCCGGTGCCCTCGCCCGGTCGGGTGATGCGCGACGACGAGGTGATCCCGGCGAGCTACATGAACTTCTACGTCGGCAACGCGGCCGTGGTGGTGCCGATCTACGGCGCGCCCAACAACGACGCGGCGGTGGCGGCGTTCGCCGCGCTGTTCCCCGGGCGCGAAGTGGTAGGGCTGCGTGCTGATCACATCCTGACCGGCGGCGGCAGCTTTCACTGCATCAGCCAGCAGCTGCCCGCGTAGCGCTTGCCTTTAGCGCGCCGATGCGGGAAAGGCGGAGCGCACTCACCACCACAACGGGGATGTCCGATGAAGCTCCATTACCTCGCGCCGATCGCCGCGCTCGCGCTGCTGCCGGTGGCTGCCACCGCGCAGACCTCCACCGAGACCAAGGTCAGCACCGACACGAAGGACGGCACCACCAAGACCAAGGTGGTCCATGTCCGCAAGCATCGCTCGCGCCATCAGCGCAAGATCCTCGGCGTCAAGGTCGGCCACAAGACCGTGACGCACAAGACCGTCCATGAAACCACCATGGGTCCCAACGGCTCGTCGAGCACGACGACGAAGAGCAACTAAGCTTTCGGGTGGCGCGTCGCTGGTGATGGACACGAGCGGCGCGCTCCCGACCGATGGCGCGGCGAGTGCCGCGCCGCTACTTCGGCGCGCATGACCGAGATCACCGTCGCCGCGCTCCAGCTCGCGTTCACGAGCGATATCGACGCCAACATCGCCAACGTCTCGCGCCTGGTCCGCGAGGCGCATGGCTGCGGCGCGCAGGTGATCCTGCCGCCCGAGCTGTTCGAGGGCGAGTATTTCTGCCGCGTCGAGGACGAGGCGCTGTTCGCCAACGCACGCGCCGTCGGCGAGCACCCGGCGGTGCTGGCGATTCAGGCGCTCGCCGCCGAGCTCAGCGTCACCATCCCGACCAGCTTTTTCGAGGCGGACGGGCCGCACCATTACAACAGCCTGGCGATGATCGGTCCCGACGGGCAGGTGCAGGGCGTCTACCGCAAGAGCCACATCCCCGACGGCCCGGGCTACGAGGAGAAGTTCTACTTCCGCCCTGGCAATACCGGGTTCAAGGTTTGGCCGGGACCGGGCGCGAAGCTCGGCGTCGGGGTGTGCTGGGACCAATGGTATCCCGAGGCCGCGCGCGCGATGATGCTGATGGGGGCCGAGGTGCTGTTCTACCCCACGGCGATCGGGTCGGAGCCGCACGACACCTCGCTCGACACCGCGCGGCTGTGGCGGCGCGCGATGGTCGGGCACGCGGTGAGCAATGTCGTGCCGATCGTCGCCGCCAACCGCGTCGGCACGGAGCATGGCCAGACCTTTTACGGCAGCAGCTTCATCTGCGACGAGCGCGGTGACATGCTGGCCGAGCTCGGCCGCGAGGAGGAAGGGGTGATCGTGGTCACGCTCGACCTCGCGCGCGTCAAGCGCCACCGCGCCGCCTTCGGCTTCTTCCGCGACCGGCGGCCCGATCTATACGGGCGGTTGGTGGAGGATATTTAGGCCGACCCGGCCGCCGCCCGCACGAACGCCGCCGTCCGCTCCGGCTGCGTCACCGGCAGCATGTGGCCGCCGTCGACAAGGTCCAACGTCGCGTTCGCGATGTGCTCGGTCGTCACCACGCCGTTGAGGTGGTGATCGAGCACATGGTCCTCGCGCCCGAACAGGATCGAGACGGGCAGCTTGAGCTCGCGGTAGCGGCGCGCGATCCGGGTCATCTCCGCGTTCGCCGCCGAAATCTCGAACGACGATGCGTTGATGTTGCCCGGCCGCAGCGCGAGCACCCCGCCGCCGCGCGTCCCGAAGTCGGCTGGCACCGGCTCGGGCGCGAACACCTGCTTGACCACGGCGCGCGAGGTCAGCTGGCCCATCGGCACGCCGAGCACATGCGAGGTGAAGGTGCGCGACCCCTTCGAGCGCGCCTGCAGCCCGCGAAACATCGGCGGCACCTTTTCCTGCGGCTGGGTCAGCGGCGCAATCAGCGCCAGCGCGCGCACGGCGTGCGGATGATCGAGTGCGAGCGCGAGGCTGATCGCGCCACCGAGCGAATGGCCGACCAGCAACGGCTTCTCCAAGCCGAGCGCCGCAATCGCGCGCGCGATGATCGCGGCCTGGTCGACGATGCCGGGCTCGGTCCCGGTGGCGACGGTCGAATAGCCCGAGCGCGGCCGGTCGATCAGGATCACGCGGTAATGCGGGGTCAGCAGGTCGGCGAGCGCGTAGCTGAAATTGCGTAGCTGCCCGCCCAGCCCGTGCACCATCACGATCGCTGGGCCGCTGCCCTGGTCGACATAGTGAAGTCGCGCGCCCTCGACGTCGAGGAACTGCCCGTCGACTGGCACCTGCGCCTCGGCGCGGCGTCCCGCCCATTGCGAGTAAAGCGCGAGCGCGCCCGCGACGAGGCCGGTGCCGAGCGCAACGCGGCGAACACGATGGGTCATGCAATCGGGACGGTTGGCGCGGGCGTAAGTTCCGGGCCGCCCGCGTGCAGCTCCAGCGCGCGAGCGAACACCGCTTCGAACATCGCGGCGGTTAGCTTGCCCGTGTTCTGGTTGTAACGCGAGCAATGATAGCTGTCGATCAGCACCCGTCCGTCCGGGAGCGCGTGTTCGGCGAGGTGCCCGAACTTCGCCGCCGACGCGCGCAGCCCCAGCGCCTTGGCGGCCGAGACGTGAGCGATCTGGCCGAGCGCGACCAGCACGCGCACGTTGGGCAGCGCCTCGAGCGCGCCGAGCAGGAACGGGCGGCAGGAGGCGATCTCGGCGGGCGTCGGCTTGTTCTCGGGCGGCAGGCAGCGGACCGTGTTGACGATCACCGCGCCCGACAACGCAAAGCCGTCGTCCGGGCGCGCGTCGTAGGTGCCGGTCGTCAGGCCGTAGCGCGCGAGCGTCTCGAACAGCAGCACGCCCGCGAAGTCGCCCGTAAACGGCCGCCCCGTCCGGTTGGCCCCGTGCTTGCCCGGCGCGAGCCCGACGATGCCGAGCCACGCGTCGGGGTCGCCCCAGGCGGGAGTCGGCGCGTTCCACCAGCCGGGATGCTCGCGCCGGAGCTCTTCGCGAAACCCGACCAGGCGGGGGCAGCGGGGGCAGTCGTGCGGCGGTTCGGTGGCGGGGATCGGGCTGAGTGTACGGATCACGGTCCACGCGTTACGCCGCGCGGGGTGACCTGCTCAAGCTACCTCGTCGCGCTCGGCTCCAATCGGCGCGGGCGGCATGGCGCGCCCGCAGCGGAAGTGCGCGCCGCGCTGAGAGCGATCGGGGCCGCGCGCTGGTCGCCCATCGTGGCGAGCGCGCCGCTCGGCCCCTCGACGCGCCGCTTCGCCAACGCGGCCGCGCTGGTCGAGAGCGACGAATCCCCGCCGGAGATGCTCGTGCGGTTAAAGAGGACCGAGGCCGCGTTCGGGCGCAGGCAGGGACGGCGCTGGGGCGCGCGGGTGATCGATCTCGACATCGTGCTGTGGTCGGGCGGACCATGGCGTGGGCGCGGCCTGACGATCCCGCACGCGGCGTTCCGCGCACGCGCTTTCATGCTCGGACCGGCCGCGGCGCTGGTGCCCGGCTGGCGCGATCCGGTGACGGGGCTGACGATGCGCCAGCTCGCGCACCGGTTGACCACCCGCCGCCCCGCTTCTACCTCGCGCCGCGTGGGTCTGTAGCTCAGTCGGTAGAGCATGCGACTTTTAATCGCCAGGTCCCGGGTTCGAACCCCGGCGGACCCACCAAGGCCTGCTTCCGCTGCCACAACCTGACACTGTCATTACCCCAACCTTTGGTGACATTCGGCCAGTAGGCGGGCGGGGTCCGGAAGACTTGGGGCCGTCGAGTCGGCTTAGTCGCCGCAGGCGAAGCTGACACCGCCTTGGGACAGAACGCAAATTCGACCCGAGCTGGGTTCAGCAATCATGTCGCATACGCGACGTCAAATTGCTCGCCTATGGTCATTCGACGCGTGCGCCTCCGAGTTGCGGCAAGGCGAGACGCGCGATCGAAACGCGGTTCCACCAAGTCGGCAGGCCCGCGGTCGCGCGCGCCAGCAGCCATGTTTGAAACACGTCAGTCGGGGCTGCGCAGGCCAATGGTTCTAGAATCCAGCGGACGCGGCTCGGTCGCAACCGTCTGCCGAGGACGGGTGCACCGCCGATGTGGACGATCGGTCGTGAAAGATGGCGCTGCCA
>CAXSEO010000084.1:0-8029 GCA_964235525.1 uncultured Sphingomonas sp.
CGCCGGTGACAAGGACGGGCGCATCGCTCACGCCACTAGCCCGCGCTGTTCGAGCTCGGCGCGCATCTTCGCGACGTTGTCGGTCGCCTTCTGTTCCGCGACCCAGCCCGCCAGTTCGGACAGCCCCTCCCCGAAATCCTGCCGCGCGCGGAAGCCGAGCCGGTCGGCGGCGAGGGACGTGTCGCAAAAACAATGCCGGATGTCGCCCACCCGCGCCTTGCCGACGATGATCGGCGCGAGCTCGTTCTTGCCCATCGCGTGGGCGAGGTCGGTGGCGACGTCGCGGACCGAGCGGTCCTGCCCCGAGCCGATGTTGAACGTGCCGCCGACCGCGGTGGGCAGCACCAGCGCGTCCGCGAACGCGCGCGCCACGTCGGAGACGTGGACGAAGTCGCGCCGCTGCTCGCCATCCTCGAAGATCATCGGCTGCTGCCCGTTGAGCAGGCGTGACGCGAAGATCGCCAACACCCCCGTATACGGGTTCGACAGCGCCTGGCCCGGACCATAGACGTTGAACAGCCTGAGGCACACGCCCTCGATCCCGTACGGCGCGGCCATGATGTGCGTGGTGCGCTCCTGCACATATTTGTTGAGCGCATAGATCGACGACAGCGCGGGCCGCTTCCACTCGGGCGTCGCGACCGGGGCCAAGGGGCGGCCCCGCGTGTCGACCGGCTCCCAGTTGCTCAGCCCGTCCTTCAGCCCGTGCCGCTCCGCGTCCTCGACCAGCGCGCCGTCCGCGTCGCGGTACAGTCCCTCGCCATAGATCGACATTGACGACGCGGTGACGACGCGGCGCACCGGGTTCGCGATCAGCTTCTCGAACAGTACGGCGGTGCCGACGTCGTTGGTCGAGGTATAGCGCTCGACCTCGTACATCGACTGGCCGACCCCGACCTCGGCGGCGAGGTGGACCACCGCGTCGACGCCCTTCAGCGCGCTAGCCACGGCGTCGCCGTCGCGCACGTCGCCGCGGATCAGTTCGGCGTCCGGGTTGAGCATCCGCGACCCGTCGACCTCGCCGTGAACCTGCGCGATCAGCGCATCGAGCACCCGCACCCGGTGCCCGCGCCGGAGCAGCTCGTCGGCGACGAAGCGGCCGATAAAGCCCGCGCCGCCGGTGATCAGGATCGTCTCGCTCATCGCCCGCGTGGCCGATCGGTGTTGCCGTCCATGAGGGGCGAGGGCTCCTGTCGTTGTCGGGCGGCGCTTGTTCTTCTTTGTACCTTTCGAGTCAACCAGCTTTGTACGTTGGCGAGGGTTCACCTATCGTACAAACCTCGCTAGAGCGCACCGCTTTGGGGAGCCTGCCGAATTGACCGCGACGTTTCTGCTGATCCGGCATGGCGCGCATGGCGATCTCGACACGGTGCTTTCCGGCCGTCGCGCTGGCGTGCCGTTGCGCGAGGACGGCCGCGCGCAGGCGGCGCGGTTGGGTGCGTATATAAGGGCTGAGCCTGTGACCCGCGTCCAGTGCAGCCCGCTCGACCGCACGCGCGAGACCGCGGCGATCCTCGCCGAGGCGCTGGCGCTGCCCGCGCCCGAGACGGTGGACGCGCTGCTGGAGATCGACTTCGGCGCGCTGACCGGGCGCAGCTTCGATAGCCTCCACGGCGACCCTGTCTGGGACGAGTGGAACAACAGTCGCGCCGCCGCGCAGCTTCCCGGCGGCGAGCGAATGCCGGACGTGGTCGAGCGGGTCGCCGCGCACCTTCAGGCGACCGTTGCTGCGCACCCGGGCGAGCTGATCGCGCTGGTCACTCATGCGGACATCGTCAAAGCGGCAGTGGTCTGGGTACTCGGCCTCGACCTGCAGAAGATGCACGCGTTCGATATCGGCCCCGCATCGGTGACGCGCATGGTGGTGGGCGACTGGGGCGGGCGCGTGCTGTCGCTTAATGAGAGTGCGCGCGGATGACCGATCTGAAGGAGCGCGTGGAAGCGCTCGCGCCCTGGTTCCACAATATCGACCTCGGGCACGGCGTTCATACCGCGCCCGACCATTTCCTCGGCGATTATCCCCGCTTTAAATACGCCCGTTTCGCCGACGCGCTCCCCGCCGACCTCTCCGGCAAGAGCGTGCTCGACATCGGCTGCAACGCGGGCTTCTATTCGGTCGAGATGGCGCGGCGCGGCGCGGCCCGGGTGCTCGGCATCGACGAGGATGAGCGCTATCTCGCGCAGGCGCGGCTGGTCGCGGACACGCTCGGTTTCCCGTCGCTCGAGTACCGCAAGCTCTCGGTCTATGATGTCGGCGCGTTGGGCGAGCGGTTCGACCTCGTGATCTTCATGGGGGTGCTCTACCACCTGCGTCACCCGCTGCTCGCGCTCGACCTGATCCGCGAACACGTCGCGGGTGACCTGCTGCTATTCCAGACCATGCAGCAGGGGTCGAACGAGATCACGCCCGTGCCCGAGGACCATCCGTTCCACGCCGAAGGCGGTCGCCCGCCGCCAATCTTCGACGAGCCGGGGTATCCGAAGATGCACTTCATCGAACGGTCGTTCTCGGACGACTGGACGAATTGGTGGGCGCCCAACCGCGCCTGCTCCGCCGCCCTGCTCCGCGCGTCCGGGTTTGAGATCGTCGCGCATCCGGAGGATGAGGTGTTCCTCGCCCGCGTGACCGACGTGCCATACAGCCAATGGGGGCCGGCGGTAGTCTATCCGGCCCGAGGAGACACGCATTGACCGTCGAAGCGGCGATGATCTGGAACGAGCCGAACAACAAGTCGCATTGGGACCCCGTGCTCGATCCCGACTGGTCGATCTACGCCGACACTGTGACGCGCACCGGTCGCGCGATCCGACAGGTCAACCCGGCCATCACCCGCGTGCTCGGCGGCATGTCGCCGATCGACCCGCTGTGGATAAAGCGGATGCAGGGGCATCGCGGGCTGGACGAGGTCGATGTGGTTGCGGTGCACGGCTTCCCGCTCGACTGGAACCTGTGGCCGATCCACGCCTGGCCCGACAAGATCGCCGAGATCGAGGCGGTGACGGACAAGCCGGTCTGGGTGACGGAGGTCGGCGTCGGCAGCTTCGGCGCGGAGGAGGTGCAGGTGTTCGGCGTCCGGCGCACTGCCGAGCTGCTGATCGGTCGGTGCCCTCGCGTGTTCTGGTACTCGCTGTTCGATCTGCCGCAGGAATGGGGCGCGACCACCCGCCACCGCGAGGCAGAGGGATCGAGCTATTACCGGCATTTCTACATGGGGCTGATCCGCGCGGACGGCACGCCCAAGCCCGCGCTCGAC
The DNA here is from genome assembly GCA_964235525.1 of uncultured Sphingomonas sp. GTDB lineage: Bacteria > Pseudomonadota > Alphaproteobacteria > Sphingomonadales > Sphingomonadaceae > Sphingomonas. Next base: position 3,255 of record CAXSEO010000084.1, read on the forward strand.
GATTATGCCAGGGTGGCGGGCGAGATGGGGTTGATGCAGTGGTTCCACTACCACGACCCGCGGCTCGACGACGCGGTCGCGTGGATGAAGCGGCTCGGCACCCGCAAGCTGCGGACGGGGTTGAGCTGGTCCGACTCGTTCCGCCCCGACGCGACTGACTGGTTCGACCGGCAGATGGAGGCGCTGGCCGAGTTCGACACCACTGTGACCTTCTGCTTCACGCCCGAGCATCTGGGCGTCGAGCCGCACCACACCAGCCCCGCGCGCGATCCGCAGCAGTTCGCGGACTTCTGCGCCTGGGCGATCGACCGTTACGCGCCCGCTGTGGTTTCGGCTCCCGCGATGGCGACCCACGCTTGATCGAGGCCGCCGTTCTGCTCGCGGCGGGGGAGGGCAGCCGCCTGCGCGCGGTGGAGCCGGTCAAGCCGCTCTGCCGCGTGGGCGGCGTGCCGCTGATCGCCCATGCGCTGACCGGGCTGGCGATGGCAGGAATCAAGCGGGTGGCGGTGGTGCTCGGCTACCGCGCCGACGCGATCGCGGCCTATCTCGACGCGCATGACTGGCCGCTCGCGGTCGAGCAGGTGGTGGTCGGCGACTGGTCGCTGCCCAACGGGGTGTCGGCGCTGGCGGGGCTGGAGCGCGTCGGCGCGCCCGCGCTGCTGGCGATGTGCGACCATCTCGTCGACCCCGCACTCTATGCCCGGCTCGCGGCGACCGGGGAGGGCGCGGGGCTGACGCTCGGCATCGATCGGCGGCTCGACGACCCGGCGATCGACCTCGACGATGTGACGCGGGTCGCGACGCGCGGCGACCGGATCGTCGCGATCGGCAAGGGGCTTGCGGTGTACGACGCTTTCGACACCGGCGTGTTCGCGGTGGGGGAGCCGTTCGCCGCCGCGCTGCGCGTATTGCCCGCGCCATCCGTGTCCGCCGCCGTGTCGCTGCTCGCAGCCGACGCCCGCGCGGGCGCGGGCGCGGTGGACTGTAGCGATCTGGTCTGGATCGACGTGGACGACGAGCCCGCGCTGCGCGCCGCCGAACGCGCGTTCGCGCGTGGCGAGTGGATCGCGACGGATGGCGTGACCCAAGTTCTTGCGTCGAATGCATGAACGCTGCATGACGCGGCGATGAAAGTTCCGCCGCCGGACGGATCGCGCGATCGCCGGATCGAGGATCTCAGCAATCTCTACCTGATCCACCCCGCCGCGCGCGCGCTGCTGCCCGTCGCGCTGCGCTGGGGCGTGTCGGCCAATGCAGTCTCGGTTGCGGGGCTGCTGCTCGGGATCGGCGCGGCGCTCGCCTATCGCGACTGGCGCTGGTGGCCGGCGGCATTGCTCGGGCTGGTGCTGTCGATCGGCTGGCTGATCGCGGATGGGCTCGACGGCATGGTCGCGCGCGCGCGCGGCACGTCGAGTGTCGCAGGACGCGTGCTCGACGGCGTCGTCGACCATGGCGTGTTTATCCTCATCTACGTCACGCTCGCTTCCTCGATCGGCACGGCCGCCGCCTGGAGCGCCGCGCTGATCGCGGGCGGGTGCCACATCGTTCAATCCATGATCTACGAGGGCGAGCGCGCGCGCTTTCACCGCCGCCTGCGGCTCCAGCCCGCGCCGCCGCGCGAAGGGGCGGTGCCGATCTATGACACGGTCGCGCGCGCGCTGGACCGCGCCGCCGAGCGCTTCGACGCGCTGCTGGCGCGCCCCGCGATCGCCCCCGCGCTCGCCGAAGCGTATGCGGCCGAGGCGACCGCGCCGATGCGGCTGATGGCGCTGCTGTCCGCAAACGTGCGGGTGGGCGCGATCTGCGCCGCATGCTTGCTCGGCGCGCCCGCCTTGTTTTGGTGGTTCGAGATCGGGCCGCTTACGCTGGTGCTGGTCGCCGCCGCCGCCTGGCATCGGCAGGTCGAGGCGCGGCTGGCGCGGCAATGGGATGGCGCGGCTTCGCCGCTCCGCCGCGCATGAGTGGCGGGCAGGCCGCGCGCCGCTTGCCAGCGCGCGGGAATATGGGAAAGACGGGTGGAATGAACGACATACGAATGGCCATTGTCGGCGTGGGCAATTGCGCGAGCTCGCTCGTGCAGGGACTGCACCGCTACCGCGAGGGCGCGAACGACCAGACCGGGCTGATGCACTGGGAGCTCGGCGGCTATACCCCGTCTGACATCCGCGTCGTCTCCGCCTGGGATGTCGACCGGCGCAAGGTCGGCCGCGATGTCGCGCAGGCGATCTTCGCCAAGCCCAACTGCACCGCCGTGTTCGAGCCGCAGGTGGAGCCGACCGGCACCACCGTCCGCATGGGGCCGGTGCTCGACGGCGTCGCCGAGCATATGCTCGATTACGCCAGCGATGACCGCACCTTCCTGCTCGCCGACGAGGCGCAGCCCACCCGCGACGAGGTGGTCGCCGAGCTGAAACGCTCCCGCGTCGACGTGATGATGAACTACCTGCCCGTCGGCAGCCAGAAAGCGACCGAGTTCTACGCCGAATGCGCGCTCGAGGCGGGGGTCGCGTTCGTCAATAACATCCCCGTGTTCATCGCCAGCGATCCTGTCTGGGCCAAGCGCTTCACCGACGCGGGCGTGCCGATCGTCGGCGACGACATCAAGGCGCAGCTCGGCGCGACCATCGTCCACCGGGTGCTGACCGACCTGTTCGCCAAGCGCGGCGTCAAGCTGGAGCGGACGTACCAGCTCAATACCGGGGGCAACACCGACTTCCTCAACATGTCGAACCGCACCCGGCTGAAGAGCAAGAAGATCAGCAAGACCGAGGCGGTACAGTCAGTCGCGGCGGTGCGGCTCGACGACGACAACGTCCATATCGGCCCCAGCGACTATGTGCCGTGGCAGAACGACAACAAGGTCTGCTTCCTCCGTATGGAAGGCTCGATGTTCGGCGGCGTGCCGATGAACCTCGAGCTGCGCCTCTCGGTCGAGGACAGCCCGAACAGCGCGGGGGTGGCGATCGACATGGCCCGCTGCGCCAAGGTCGCGCTCGACCGCGGCCTCGCCGGCCCGATCGACGCGGCGAGCGCCTATTTCTGCAAGCACCCGCCCAAGCAGATGACCGATGACCGCGCGTACGACGCGGTGGAGGCGTTCATCGCCAACGCGGCGTAGGGCAGCGGCTTACCCGCGCCACGGCGCGGTGATCACCATCAGCCGCGGCCCCGCATGCGCCAGCAGCGCGGCACGCAGGTGCGCAGCGCGGCGGCTGTGGAGCAGCCGCTCCCACCAGTGCGCGAGCACGATCTCCGGAATCAGGATCGCGACCGAGCGGCCCGGCGTCGCCGCGTCTATCCGCTCGACGAGCTCGAGCACCGGTCCCTGGATCTGGCGATAGGGCGCGGGCAGCAGCACCAGCCGCGGCGGCGATATGGCGGCGGCGGTGAGCGGATCGGCGATGTCGCGCTTGAACGCAGCCTTGATCGCCGCGACGTTCTCCTCCTGTTCCGGCCCGCCCAGATGCAGCAGGTGCACCGCGAGCACGTCGGGCGACAGCGTCATCGCGAAGCGCAGCGCGCGATCGGTCAGCTGGTTGCGCTGCTCATACGCGACCAGCACCGTCGGCGGCTCAGTTTCCTCGATCGCGAACGCGCCGTCGACGCGCATCGACTGGCCGAGCCGCGCATAATAGCGATGGATGGCGTACAGCAGCGCGATGGTCGCCGGCACCGCCAACGTGACGATCCACGCGCCCTCGAGGAACTTGGCGGAGGTAATCACCACCAGCGCCAGGATCGTGGTCCCCGCGCCCAGCGCATTGATAGCGAGCCGCCCCGCGTTGAGGCCCGGTTGCTTGCGCCAATGCGCAACCATGCCGAGCTGGCTCATCGTGAACGTCAGGAACGCGCCGATCGCGAACAGCGGGATCAGCCGGTCGGTGATGCCGCCGAACACGAGGAGCAGCGCCCCTGCCGTCACGGTCAGGAACGCGACCCCGACCGAGAACACCAGCCGCCGGTCCGCCACTGCGAACGCGCGCGGGAGGTAATCGTCCAGCGCAACCAGCCTGCACAGCCGCGGGAAGCCGACGAAACTGGTGTTCGCCGACAGGCTCAACACCGCCAGCAGGCTGGCCATCGCGACATAGTAGATCACGCCGCGCCCGGCGATCGCGGCGGTGAGCTGCGACAAGAGGCTCTGATAGCCTGGCTTGGTCTGGTCCATCGCGCCCAGCGCATAACCGTGCGCGACCACCGCGATCCCCGCCAGCAACAGCCCGAGCACGAGGCAGATCACCGTCAGCGTGCGGTGCGCCTCGCGGATCACTGGCGCCTTGAACGCGCCGACGCCGTTCGACACCGCTTCGACCCCCGTCATCGCGGTGCAGCCGCTGGCGAAGGCACGCATCAGCAGCCACAGCGTCGCCGTCTCGACACCATGCCGGAGCGGCGGCGGCGCGACCACCGGCGTCGGGTGGCCACCGCTCGACATGATGTGCCACACGCCAAGCCCGATCAGCGCGAGGAAGCTGACGATGAACACATAGGTCGGCAGCGCGAACAACAGCCCCGCCTCGCGCGTCCCGCGCAGATTAGCGAGCGACACCAGCACCAGCACGCCGAGGCACAGCGACAGCGTCCACGGCTGCAGCGACGGCACCGACGAGGTTAGCGCGCCGATCCCGGCCGAGATGCCGACCGCGACGTTGAGGACATAGTCGATCATCAGCGCCGCCGCCGCGAGCAGCGCCGCGCCCTCGCCGATATTCTCCTTGGCGACGGTATAGGCACCGCCGTTGGAGGGATAGGCGACGATCGTCTGCCGGTACGAC
>CAXSEO010000085.1:0-7947 GCA_964235525.1 uncultured Sphingomonas sp.
GGCTGTGGGGTTTGGGCATTGCGCGGGGGGGTGGCGAGCGGGGGGGGGGCGGTTTCGGGGGGGGCGGGGGCGGTGGTGACGGGGGCGGCTCGGGTGGCGGCTGGGGCGATGGCGGGTTCAGCGGCGGGGGTGGCGGCTCCGGCGGCGGCGGCGGGGCGTCGGGGAGCTGGTGATGCGCCTGACCCCCGCCGATCGCGACCTCGTCACCGCCGCCGTGACGCGAGCGGAGGCGCTGAGCGACGGCGAGATCGTCACGGCGGTGGCCGCTCGCTCGGACGCGTACCACGACGTCGCGCTGCATTGGGCGACGCTGGCGATGCTGGGGGTGCTTGCGCTGCTGGCGTGGCGACCCGCGCTCGCCTACCCGCTGGTGGCGTTGTTCGCGGAGCCGTGGAACCCGGTGACGCCGACCGGCGCGCTGCTGATGAGCGCGCTGGTGCTCGAGGCGCTGGTGTTCCTGCTTGTGCGCGCGCTGTTCGCGGTCCCCGCCGTCCGCCTGGCGCTGACCCCGGGCGCGACCAAGGCACGGCGGGTGCGGCGACGGGCGCTGGAGCTGTTCCGCGTCGGCACCGAGCAGCGCACGCGAGCGTCGACCGGCGTGCTGCTTTATTTGTCGCTGGCCGAGCGGCGTGCGGAGATCATCGCGGAGCCGGGCATCCACGCGCGGGTCGCGCCGGAGGAGTGGGGCGAGGCGATGGCGACGCTCCTCGGTGAAGTGCGGCACGGGCGACCTGGCGCGGGGATGGCGGCGGCGGTGGAGCGCATCGGCGCGGTACTGGCCCAGCATTTCCCGCGCAGCGCGGACGACACCAACGAGTTACCGGACCGCGTCATCGAGCTATGACGGACCCGGTCGAGACGCTCTGGCGGGGCAAGTTCATCGAGGTGCGTCGGCGGGGTCGCTGGGAATGGGCGGCGCGGCGCGGCGACGTGAACGCGGTGGTGATCCTGGCGATCCATGACGGCGCGGTGATCCTGGTCGAGCAGGAGCGCGTACCAATGGGCGCGCGCTCGCTCGAACTGCCTGCCGGGCTGGTCGGCGATGTGGCTGCGGGTGAGACGGTCGAGACCGCGGCCCCGCGCGAGCTGGAGGAGGAGACCGGCTGGCGTGCCGCGCGCGTCGATGCGGTCGGCGTGTTCGCGTCGTCGCCGGGGATGACCTCGGAGACGTTCACGCTGGTCCGCGCGACCGAGCTGACCCGTATCGGCGCGGGCGGGGGCGTGGAGGGGGAGAGCATCGCCGTCCACCAGGTCCCGCTTGCCGAGCTGAGCGGGTTTGTCGCGGCGAAGCGGGCGGAGGGCGTCGCGATCGACGCCAAGCTGCTGATCGTGCTGGCGGCGAGCATCATGCCACCGCCGTAGCGTGCACCCCCCTCCTACCGGAAATTGTCCGCGTAGGATTGCAGCTTGAGCTTTCGCTGCGGCGCTTCCTGGACGTGGTAGGCCCAGCCTTCGCGATCGGCGTGCGCGATCGCGGCTTCCAGCGTCGGGAACGACAGCATCACCTGCCCGCGCGTGTCGCCGCTCCCCGCCCAGCCGGTGAGCGGGTCGGGCTGCTGCGCCTCCAAGCGCTCGAACTCGAGGATCCACTGGCCGGTGTGCGCGCGCCTCCCTGAGGACATCGAGCTCTTGGGCGACTGAAAGATGCGGGCGATGGGCATGGCGGGCCCTTAGCGACTCCCGCGCCCGCGCGCATCGGCATTCTTCGTGCGAAGCGTCGCGAGCGCTTGGGTCGGGTCGTCGGGCCAGGGGTGGCGGGGATAGCGACCGCGCATTTCCTTGGCGACATCCGCCCAGTTGCCGCGCCAGAAGCCGGGCAGATCGCGCGTGGTCTGGATCGGGCGACCCGCGGGTGAGGTGAGTGACAGGACGAGAGGCGTCCGGTCGGTGCCGATCACCGGGTGCTCGGCAAGCCCGAACAGCGCCTGCGCGCGCAGCTCGACCCGCGGCCCTCCCTCGGCGGCGTAGTCGATCGGGTGAGTCGAGCCGGCTGGGCTGGTAAAGGCGGGCGGGGCGAGCCGGTCGAGGAGCTGGAGCTGGTCCCAGCCGAGCAGCCCCCGCAGCGCATCGGCGAGCGCGGCGGGCGGGATCGCGTCGAGGCGACGACGACCCGCGAGCAGCGGCGCGAGCCACCCGTCGAGATCGGCCAGCAGCGCCTCGTCGTCGAGTGGCACGCCTGCATAGGCGGCGCGGGCGCGCAGGGCGTGGGCGGCGTCGTTCCACGGGAGCAGCGCGAGGCCGTGGCGGCGGACGCCGGCGAGCAGCGCCGCCTCGATCGCGGCTGGGTCGGCGCTGTCGTCGGGGCCAGTGGACAGGCGCATCGCGCCGAGGCGACGTTCGCGGGTGGCGGCGACCGCGCCGGTGGCGGGGTCGAAGTGGACTTCCCGGTGTGCGGTAATCCGGCCGGCGAACAGCGCCTCGATCGTGGGCAGGTCGAGCGCGGCGGCGGACAGGATGCGCGCACCTGCCGCCGTCCCTCCCGTCTCCGCGACCGCCAGCCATTCCTCGCGCGCGAGCGAGGATGCGGGGTCGAGCCGAAACCCGCGCCCGCCGACGCTCGCCCATCGATCGCCGGTCGCGTCACGGCGGCGCGCGACACGGTCTGGGAAGGCGAGGGCGAGGCAGGTGGCGGCGGTGTGATCTACCCTCCCTTGTAGGGAGGGGTCGGGGGTGGGTAGCGCGCAGCGCGCGCGCTCCGGAGATGGTGGGCGCGAACCGCCCGGCGCTAGCGCGCCGGTACCCGCCCCCAGCCCCTCCCTACAAGGGAGGGGAGCAAGTTGCGCCCACCGCCGCGCCAGCCTCCGCGCGCCCTCCGCTTGCGGACCTCGCTCGCCCCGCCAGCGGCGCAGTCGCGTCTCCACGTCCACGTCGTTCCCGCCCAGCCCGCGCTCGCCGAGCAGCACCGCGACCTCGGCCGCCGTCTCCGCCAGCCCGAGCTCGCCCGCCCGGATCAGCATGTGCGCGAGACGCGGTTCGAGCGGCAGGCGCGCGATCACGCGACCGTGCGGGGTCGGGCGACCGTCACCGTCGAGCGCGCCGAGCGACGAGAGCCGCGCCCGCGCTTCGCTGACCGCCACCTCGGGCGGCGGGTCAAGCCAGCGCAGGCGGCGCGGGTCGTCCACCCCCCAGATCGCGCACGCCAGCGCCAGCCCCGACAGGTCCGCCTCCAGCAGCTCGGGCGGGTCGAAGCGCGGCAGCCCGGCGGTCGCCGCCGCTTCCCACAGCCGGTAAGCCACTCCGGGTGCCTGTCGCGCCGCGCGGCCCGCGCGCTGCGTCGCCGCCGCCTGGCTCGCGCGCTCGGTGACCAGCCGGGTCAGCCCCGCCGCGCGGTCGTAGCGCGGGCGGCGCGCGAGTCCTGAGTCGACCACGACGCGCACCCCGTCGAGCGTCAGGCTGGTCTCGGCGATGCTGGTGGCGAGCACGACCTTGCGCCGTCCCTCCGGGTCGCGCGCGATCGCCGCTCGCTGCGCGGCGGGCTCCAGCGAGCCGTGCAGCCGGTGGAGCACCGCGTCGACCCCCGCCAGCCGCTCGGCGGTGCGCTCGATCTCCGCCACGCCGGGCAGGAACGCGAGCACATCGCCCGGCGCTTCGGCGAGCGCGCGGCGGATGGCGGCGGCGACCGCGTCCTCGATCCTGCTCTCCGCCGCGCGACCGAGATGGATTAGCTCAAGCGGGTGTGAGCGTCCCTCGCTCTCGATCACCGCGCCGCCGAGCAGCGCGCCGAACCGCGCGCCGTCGAGCGTCGCCGACATCGCGACGAGCCGCAGGTCGGGCCTGAGTCCGCCTTGCGCGTCGAGCGCGAGCGCCAAGCCGAAGTCGCTGTCGAGATGCCGCTCATGCACCTCGTCGAACAGCACCGCCGACACGCCGGTCAGCTCCGGGTCCGCCTGGATACGCGCGACGAAGATGCCCTCGGTCAGCACGAGGACGCGCGTGGCGGCCGAGCGCTTGCTGTCGAGCCGGGTGGCGTAGCCGATCGTGCGCCCGACCGGCTCGCCCGCCAGCGCCGCCATCCGCTCCGCCGCCGTACGCGCGGCGAGCCGGCGCGGCGAGAGCAGCAGCACCTCGCCCGCGCACCACGGCTCTGCAAGCAGCGCGGGCGCGACGGCAGTGGTCTTGCCCGCGCCCGGCGGCGCGACCAGCACCGCGTTGGGCGACACGCGCAGCGCGGCAAGCAGGTCGGGCAGGACGGCGTGGATCGGCAGGCTCATGCGCGAGTCCGACATGGCCGCGCCGGGCCGCCGCGCCAAGAGGCTTGTCCGCCGCGCGGCGCTGGGGCAGGCAGGCGCCGGAGCCGCCCGCCGGGCGGCGGCGAAGAGGTGACCCGAGATGAGCATGCTGGACGGACTGCTGGGCCAATTGGGCAACAACGCCACCGTCGACGGGATCGCGGCGAAGGTCGGGCTGTCCCCCGAACAGGTCGAGATGGCGGTGCAGGCGCTCGGGCAGCAGCACGGGCAGCCGGGCGACACGGTGGAGGGCGCGGCCGACCAGACCGGGCTGCCGCAGGACCAGCTGCAGCAGGTGATGGGCCATCTGGGCGGCGAAGGCGGGCTCGGCAGCCTCGCGGGGATGCTCGGCGGCGGTGGTCAGGGCGGCGGCGAGGGCGGCCTTGGCGGAATGCTCGGCGGGCTGTTCGGCGGCAAGGAGTAGCGGGCGGGCGCTAGGCGGCGCAGACTGTGAGCAGTTCCCCGGCGAAGGGTTCGCGCCAAAGTATCACTTTGGCGGGCGCCAAAGCCGAGGTCCAGCTACGGCACATCGGCGAGCAATCTACTCCGCCAACAACGACCTTCGTGGCTGGGCCCCTGCCTTCGCAGGGGAACACAGGGTCGCCTCAGCCTGGCCGAACGTCGGCCAACGCATCGGCGCGATCAGCGGTGCAACCGCCCGTCCCCGGTCGCGCTTGTCTCGAACGCGAACAACAACGCCGGGTCGGGCGCGTCGACCTCGCGCGCGATGTCGGCAGGGGCGACCTGGCGGAGCAGGTGACGCAGGATCGCCAGCCGCGCGGGTTTCTTCTTGTCCGCGCGGACGCACCACCACGGTGCGATCGGGGTGTGCGTCCGCGCGAGCATCAGGTCACGCGCCTGGCTATATTGGTCCCACTTCGCCAGCGCGACCGTGTCCATGTCGCTGATCTTGAGCGCTTTCAGCGGGTCCCCGCGGCGCGCCTCCAGCCGGCGTTGCTGCTCGTGCTTGCCGATATCGAGCCAGAGCTTGACCAGCTTGATGCCGCTTTCGACCAGCATCCGCTCGAAGTCTGGCGCGTCACGCAGGAACTCGGCCTGCTCCGCTTGGGTCGAGAAGCCCATCACCACCTCGACCCCGGCGCGGTTGTACCAGGATCGGTTGAAGATCACGAGCTCGCCTGCGCTGGGCAGGTGCGCGACATAGCGCTGGAACCACCATTGCGTCCGCTCGCGGTCCGACGGCTTGGGCAGTGCGACCACGCGGGTGTCGCGGACCGAGAGATGCTCGACGGTGCGCTGGATCGTCCCGTCCTTCCCGGCGCCGTCGCGGCCTTCGAGCACCAGCACGATCCGCTCGCCCGACGCGACCGCCGCCTGCTGGGTGCGGACCATCGCCAGCTGGAGCGCGGCGAGCTGGTGCTCGTAAGCCTTGTCGTCCATCGCTGTTCCTTACTTGCCGGGCCTGTCTATTCCCGTTCGTGCTGAGCTTGTCGAAGCACTGCCTTCTTGCATCGCCCGCCAGAAAGGCAGCCCTTCGACAAGCTCAGGGCGAACGGAGAAGATCGCTCAGCTCTTCCGCGCCACGGCGAACCCCGCGAAGCTCTGGTTGACGGGCATCAGCTCGAGCGTGTTGATGTTAAGGTGCGGCGGCAGCATCGCCACCCATAACAGCGTAGCGGCGATGTCTTCCGGCGTCATCGGGTCGGCGCCCGCATACAGCTTGTCCGACGCTTCCTGGCTGCCGGTGCGGACCAGCGTGAACTCGGTCTCGACCATGCCCGGCTCGATCGAGGTGACCCGCACGCCGGTGCCCGCGAGGTCGCAGCGCAGGTCGAGGCTGAACTGGCGCACGAACGCCTTGGTGCCCGCATAGACGTTGCCGCCCGGGTAGGGGTAGCTGGCGGCGACCGAGGACAGATTGATGACCGCGCCGCGCCGCTCGATCAGCGCGGGGAGCAGCCGGTGCGTGACCGACACCAGCGCGGAGATGTTGGTGTCGATCATCATCCGCCAGTCATCGAGCCTCGCCTCCTGCGCGGGCGCGGTGCCCTTGGCGAGCCCGGCATTGTTGATGAGCAGGTCAATCGGGGGCAGTGTGTCGAGGGCCTTTTCCCTCGCGCGCGTGTCGGTGATGTCGAACATCAGTGGGGTCAGCGCCTCGCCCAGCTCGGCCTTGAGCGCGTCGAGCCGGTCGGCGCGGCGACCGGTGGCGACGACGTGCCAGCCGGCGTTCGCAAAGGCGCGCGCGGCGGCGGCACCGATCCCGGCGGTCGCCCCGGTGATGAGGGTGGTGGGCATAAGCTCTTCTCCTAATCCGATCGCAGCGCGGCGGCGGGGCGGGCGCGGAGCGCGGGCAGGCCACCCAGCACGCCCAGCCCCAGCGTCGCCGCCGCTGCGACGCCGAGCGTCAACGCGATCGTGCCCGGATCGGGTGCCCAGGGCAGCGAGAAAACCCGGGTGACGACGTACCAGCCCGCGCCGCCGCCTACAGCCAACGCCACCGCGCACAGGATGGCGCTGAGCAGTGCATACTCGATCGCCTGACCGGCCAGCACCTGCGCGCGGGTCGCGCCGAGCAGCTTCAGGATCACCGCGTCGTAGCGGCGCGCGCGCGCGGCGGCGGCGACCGCGCCGATCAGCACCGCGATTCCGGCCGCCACGGTGACCGCCGCCGCCGCGCGGATCGCTACCGCGACCTGCCCCAGCACCGCGCCGACCTGCGCGATCACGTCGCCGACCCGCACCATCGTCAGCGCGGGCAGCGCGGTCGCCACCGCGCGCGCGATCGCGCCGTCGCGTGTGGGCGGGGCATAGACGCTGGCGATCAGGCCGTGCGGCGCTTCCTCGATATAGCCGGGCGAGAACACGATCGCGTTGTTGAGCCCGAACCCGCCCCAGTCGATCTCGCGCAGTGCCGCAAGGCGCGCGGGGACGTCGACGCCCAGCACCGACACGGTGACCTGGTCCCCGACGCACAAGCCCAGCGACCTGGCCGCGCTCGCCTCCAGGCTGACGAGCGGCGACCCATGGTAATTGGCGGGCCACCACCGCCCCGCGACCACCCGGTTGCGCGGCGGGAGCGTGGCGGACCAGGTCAGCGTCCGGTCGCCGCGCAACACCCAGCTGTCGGGCGGGTGCGCCATCTCCGCCACGCGCCGCCCCTTGAGCGCGACGATCGCGCCGCGCAACGACGGGACCGCCTCGATCCGCGCGCCCGGCGCGGCGCGGCGGACGGCGGCGCGGAACGCGGGCTCGTCCTCCGGCTGAAGATCCGCGGCGAAGAAGCGCGGCGCCTTCGCTGGCGCGGTGCTGGCGAGCTCGCTGGCAAGACTGGTGTCGATCGCCGCGAGCGCGACGAACAGTGAGAAGCCGAGCCCGAGCGCCACCACCAGCCGGTCGGTCGACGCGCCCGGACGGTGCAGATTAACAAGCGCCAGCCGCGCGAGCGGGCGACGCGGGCGGGGCAGCCGCGCCAGCGTCCAGCGGATCGCGAGCCCGAGCAGCCACAGCAGCAGCACCAGCGCGGCGATCGCGGCGACGAACCCGGCCGCGAGCGGGCGGTCACTCGCCGTCCCGACCGCGAGCGCGACCAGCAGCGTGACCAGCGCCGCCGCCGCGACCGCGACCCGCCACCCGGGCCAGCGGCGCGGTGCGTGAACGCCCCTCAGCAGCGCGGCGGCAGGCACCGCGCGCGCGCGGGCCAGCGACGGGAGCGCGAACAGGGTCGCCACCAGCAACCCTAGCGCGGCGGCGACGA
>CAXSEO010000086.1:0-7866 GCA_964235525.1 uncultured Sphingomonas sp.
CATGCCTGCGTTGCTCCATTCGCCCGCCAACGGCGCGCCGGCCCAGGCCGGCAGCACGGGCGCGTGCGTCGGCGCATTGCGCGCGGTCGGTTGCGGGGTCGATCCGGGCGCGGGGCTGGTCTGGCCGGAGGTGGAGCCGGTCTGAGCACCGGCGGCGGTCGCGAGCAGCAGCGCGGGCATGGCGAGGCGGATCATCGTGAGTGTTTCATTCGGCGAGTGTTCCGGCGTGGGCGACAGCGATCGCTCGCGGTAGTTTCACGCGTTGTCGCACGCAAGACGCGCGGCCGAGAGACTCACGCCTGGGTGCTAACCGATGACCAGCAACCTTTCCTTCCCGACGTTGCCATTACCCAGGCGCTGGCCCGCCATAAGCGGTTGCGGGCGCGATCGAGCACACGCTCAAGGACCACCCGCGTTCGCCCGAGTCCCGGCCGACGGGCGCATCTGCCCGACTAACAACACTGCGGAACGAACCCTACGCGGCTGGAGCCACTAGGTGGTGATCGGTTGCGGCCCGCGGCCATCGAGCTATGGGATAACGCCGCCTCGCGATCGGCGCCGTGGCCGATGTGCTGGCAAGGAGACCACGGCCAAACGCGCCACCTTTAAGTGCGCTGAACTAACGGCAGATTTGGAAGACTCTCACCCGAAAGCAGACCAGCCGCTTCCCACCAGACTTACACCTTTGCGGGCCGACCGTGCAGGACGCGAGCGGCGGTGAGCAGCGCCGTGATCGCGTCGGCGGCGTCGGTCAGCTCCCGCAGGCGCTCGCCAACGCGTTCGCCTGGCGGGGTCAGCACCGCGATCGGGGCGACGTCCTCCATGATCATGCCAGCGGGCGTGCAGAGCTGCTGGATGAGGTCGGCGGTGTCCTGCTCCATGTACGCGTAGACGCCCACCTCCGCGCGGCAGTCCAGATCCAGCTGTGCGGGCGCGCGACATTCCATTCGACTGCGGCGCTGGTTCGAGCATGGGTGTGCTCGTGAGTCGCGGGCCCGGGCCAAGGGTCCGCACAGCCCTGGTCGGTGCGTCCGACGGGGCTGTGGCTGGTGGGAGCGGATAGGCCGCTCGCCATCAGGAGTTCCATCATGCCCAAGCTCACCGACACGCAGGCGATCCTGCTTTCCGCCGCCTCGCAGCGCGCCGATGGCGGCCTGCTGCCCGCGCCCGATACGCTGAACCGTCGATCCCGCCCGGATCGCCGGCTCGGTCGCCGCGCTGATCAAGCGTGGTCTCGCCAGCGAGACCGAGGTGCCGGACGCCGCTAGCGCGACCCGCAGCGACGACGACCGGCACTGGGGCGCAGTGATCACCGACGCGGGCCGCCTCGCGATCGGGGTCGATCAGCCCGCCAGCGGCGAGGGCAGGGCGATCGACCCCGACGTCGGCGCATCCGGTGCCGACTCGTGTCCAGCGCCCCGCCGGACCAAAGCGGCGCTGGTGCTAGGGCTGCTCCGTCGCGAGCAGGGCGCGACCCTAGCGGAGCTGGTCGAGGCGACCGACTGGCAGCCCCACACCACCCGCGCCGCGCTGACCGGCCTGCGCAAGAAGGGGCATGTGGTCGACCGGATCACGGGTGACACCGGCAGCTCCTATCGCATCGCGCCGGTCGCCTGAGCATGGCCCGGCACGCAACGAGCCTGGCCGCGCTGGCGGCCATGTCCGCGGTTGAGCTAGGGCGGGAGTGGGAGCGTCTGCACGGCAGCCCTGCTCCCACGCTCACCCCCGCGCTGCTGCGGCTTGCGATCGGCTACCGGCTACAGGAGAAGGCACAGGGCGGGCTGCCCGCCGCGGTCGCGCGCGAGCTGGCCCGGCCTGCCGGACCGGTGGCACCGTCGCACCGCTCGTCGCCGTCCGGGTCGGGACCGGTCCCGCCCGGCACCCGTCTGGTACGGACCTGGGGCGGGCGCACCAGCGAGGTGCTGGCGCTGGACAACGGGTTTCTATTCGACGGCCGGACCTATTCCTCGCTGACCAGCATCGCGGTCGCGGTCACCGGCGCGCGCTGGTCGGGGCCGCGGTTCTTCGGGCTGACCCGGCATGCGTGAGGCGGTGCGCGGCCCGTGCGCTGCGCGGTGTACACCCGCAAGTCCACCGAGGACGGGCTCGACCAGGAGTTCAACAGCCTGGACGCGCAACGCGAGGCCTGTGCCGCGTACATCACCAGCCAGCGGCACGAGGGCTGGACCCCGCTGCCCGAGCACTACGACGATGGCGGGTTCTCCGGCGGCAGCATGGAGCGGCCCGCGTTCAAGCGGCTGCTCGCCGAGGTCGCAGCCGGGCGCGTCGATGTGATCGTCATCTACAAGGTCGACCGGCTGACCCGCAGCCTCGCGGATTTCAGCAGGATCGTCGACGTGCCCGACCGCGCCAAGGCGAGCTTCGTCAGCATCACCCACGCGTTCAACACCACCACCAGCATGGGCCGGCTGACGCTCAACATGCTGCTCAGCTTCGCGCAGTTCGAGCGCGAGGTCACCGGCAAGCGCATTCGCGACAAGATCGCCGCGTCCAAGCGCAAGGAACTGTGGATGGGCGGGCCGGTGCCGCTCGGCTATGCGGTCCAGGATCGCCGGCTGGTGGTGGTCGATGCCGAGGCCGAGCTGGTCCGGCACATCATGCGCCGCTACCTCGCGCTCGGCTCGGTCCGTGAGCTGGTCGCGGAGCTGGCGGCGCAGGGACACCGGACCAAGCTTCAGCCCAACGCCGGCGGCCCGCACCGCGGCGGCATTCGACTGGGCGGAACAGCGCGAGATGCTCGGGTTCGGGGAACAACGCCCGTGGTCGGACGCGGGCCCGCCAGAGACGCCGCCGCTAGAGACCGGCCTGGCCGCCTGATCCGGAGCGGTCTCCGACCACATCTGTACTACCAGCTCCGCCACACACTACCAGCTCCGCCAAAAAGGCGCGGTTCCTCGCCCTTTTCGGGCGGAACACTCCAGAGATATTCTGAACCGCAGTCCTCCTCGGACTGCGTGGTGCGGTCGAGAAGACTCGAACTTCCACGTCCTTTCGGACACAGCCACCTCAAGGCTGCGCGTCTACCAATTCCGCCACGACCGCACGTGAACCGCCGGCGGGCCGGCGGGGTTGGCAGGACCGCGCGCATAGCGAACGCGGCCGCCGCCCGCAATGGGTTTGGCGGCGGTCAGCGTGCGTCGTCTCCGACGAAGCTCAATTTCAGTTGCTTGGAGGTTGCGGGGACGTCGAGCTTGGCGCTGGCGAACGGCAGGCTGGCCTTGCCGTCAAGCGTGCGCTGCTGGGGAGTGATCGTCCAGCTATAGACGGTCCGGCCCTTGTCGTCCGCGCGGTCGAGCAGGTCGACGCGCAGGTCCGGGACGCGGCGGCGCTCGCGCGTCGGGTTGATGACGCGGCCGCTGACCGCGAACAGCTCGGACCCGTTGGGCAGATCACGCCGCTGCACCGGATCGGTGACCACCTCGAGCGGTTGGTCGACGGCGGCAAGGCCCAGCTCGGCGGCAAGGCTCGGCGCGCCGAGATAGAGGATCCCGGCCGCGAGCAGGACCAGAATGGCGAAGGTGACCGCGGCCAGCGTCCACCACCGCGCCGGGTTGCGCCGCGCGCGGAGCGGGGGCTGATAGAGATAGATGTCATCCTCTATCGCCGGCGCGACCGCCTCCGCGACCGGTGGAGATGGCGGCGGGACGGGTTCGGCGAACGGCAGGGGAGGCAAGGGCGGCGGCGTCGGCCGCGGCTCGACCGGCACCGGGATGGGGTAGGTCGGCGCGGGCGACGGCGCGGGGGCGAGCGCTTCCGCCACCGACAGCGCGTCCGGCGGCGCGATCAACTCGGCGGGTTCCTGGAACCAGCTGTGCCGGCACGTCGCGCAGCGCACGGTCCGGCCTTCCGCGCCGATCGCGGCATCGGGCACGAGATAGCGGGTGTTGCACTCCGGGCATTGCAGGATCATCGCCGCACGATCTTCAAATTGTAACCCCACCCGCCACGACGGCCCGGGCGGCGCGGCCCGTGAAGCTTGGCACGGGCGCGCCGCGACTGGCAAGCCCCGCGCCTGCTCGCCGCTTGCCGCGCTGCGCCCTCCCATGCGAGAGGGGCGGGCGTGGCGAACATCGTCCAGTTCGAGAATGTGGGGCTGCGCTACGCGACCGGCCCCGAGACGCTGGCCGACCTCAGCTTCACGCTCGGCAGCGGTGCGTTCTATTTCCTGACCGGGGCGAGCGGCGCGGGCAAGACGTCGCTGCTGCGGCTGCTCTATCTCGCGCAGCGGCCGAGCCGGGGGGTGATCCGACTGTTCGGCGAGGACTCGGTGCTGCTGCCGCGTGGGCGGCTGCCCGGCTTCCGCCGCCGGATTGGGGTGGTGTTCCAAGACTTCCGGCTGGTTCCGCATCTGTCTACCGCCGACAACATCGCGCTACCCTTGCGGGTCGCGGGGGTGGCGGAGGCGGACCTCGTCGCGCCCGTGCGCGAGATGCTCGCCTGGGTCGGGCTGTCCCCGCGTGCCGACGCGCTGCCCGCGACGCTGTCGGGCGGCGAGCAGCAGCGGGTGGCGATCGCGCGTGCGGTGATCAACAGGCCCGAAATCCTGGTCGCGGACGAGCCGACCGGCAATGTCGACCCCGAGATGGCCGAGCGGTTGCTGCTGCTGTTCGACAGCCTCAACCGGCTGGGTACCACCGTGGTGGTCGCGACGCACGACCTGCATTTGCTCAGCCGCATCCCGGGCGCGCAGATGATGCGGCTCGACAAGGGGCGGCTGCTCGACCCGACCGGCTCGCTCCGCCATCCGCCCCGGCCTGCCGGAGCGTGACCCGGCGCGCGAGCCCGGCCGCCCGCCGCGTCCTCGACGAGGCGGGCGGCCTGCGCGCGATGACGGGGGTGCTCGCGATCATGCTGTTTCTGACGCTGCTCGCCGCCGCCGCCGGGCTGGGGACGCTTCACGCGCGCGCGCTGCTGGCGCGGCAGGTGGCGGGGCGGCTGACGGTGCAGCTCCCGTACGATCCCGCCGCGACCGCCCGCGCGCTCGCCGCGCTTACCGCGGCGCCCGACGTGGCCCGCACGCGCGCGGTGGACGCGGCAGAGATGCGCGCACTGCTTCGTCCGTGGCTGGGGAGCGATGCCGCCGACGCGGACCTGCCCGTACCGACGCTGATCGACGTCGACTTGCGCGATGATACGCCCGAGGCGGCCGCGCGCGTCGCCGCCGCCGTTCGCCGTGTGGTCCCGGCGGCGGCGGTCGACCGGCACGAGACGTGGATGTCCCCCGTCACCCGGCTGATGTCGACGGCGGTCGCGGTCGCGTTCGCGCTGGTGCTGCTGATGGCGGCGGCGACGGCGGGGGTGGTGGTGCTCGCCGCGCGCGCGGGGCTGGAGACGCACCGCGCGACGATCGAGGTGATGCACATGCTCGGCTCCACCGACCGCCAGGTCGCGCGGCTGTTTCAGCGGCGGCTGGCGCTCGATGCGGCGGTGGGCGGCGTGGTGGGTGGCGCAGGCGCGGCGGCGGTGCTGTGGCTGGTGTCGCGCCAGCTGTCCGCGCTCGGCTCCGACCTGCTCGGCGGGGTGGGGCTGGCGGGGGCGGACTGGGTGGTGCTGGCGGCGCTGCCGGTGCTGTTCGTCGGGCTCGCCACGCTGGCGGCGCGGGTCGCGGTCACCGGCGCGTTGCGGCGCTCACTGTGATGCGGCGGCTGCTCGGGGTCGCGGCGCTGCTGTGGCTGGTCGGTTTTGCGGCGTTCATGCTGACGCTGCCGCGTCCGCTGGAGGGCGCGACCACCGACGCGATCGTGGTGCCGACCGGCGCGGCAGGGCGGATCGACCGCGGGCTCGAGCTGATCCGGCGGCGCCAGGCGCACCGGCTGCTGATCTCGGGCGTCGCGCTGGAGGTCGACGCGGACGACCTCGCCGAGCGATACCACGCGCCACCGCGCCTGTTCCGCTGCTGCGTCGACCTCGGCACGCAGGCGGCGGACACGCGCGGCAATGCGGAGGAGACCGCGCGCTGGGTCCGCGCGCACGGCTATCACACGATCCGGCTGGTCACCTCCGACTGGCACATGGCGCGCGCGCGGATGGAGCTGCGCGCGGCGCTGGCGGGCGATGTCGTGATCCTCGCCGACGGGGTGAGGAGCCAGCCGCCGCTGGGACTGCTGGTCAACGAGTACGACAAGCTGTTGCTGCGGCGCGTGGCGCTGTGGACGGGGGTGGGGCGGTGAGCTGGTTGCGGACAGCGGTGTATCAGGTCGTGTTCCTGACCGGGTCGGCGCTGATCGTGCTGCCCGTGCCGCTGGTGGCGTTGCGCGGGCAGGCGGCGATGATCCGCTACGCGCATGGCTGGTCGCGGTTCAGCCGCTGGTGCGCGCGCGTGCTGCTCGGCGTCACCTCCCGCGTCGAGGGTGCGCCGATCGCCGGACCGGCGCTGTACGCGTCCAAGCACCAGTCGCTGTTCGAGACCACCGAACTGGAGATTTTGCTCGGCGGCGCGGCCCCGGTGTTGAAGCGCGAGCTGTCGCGGCTGCCGTTCTGGGGCTGGGCGACGCAGGTCTATGGGTCGATCCCGGTCGACCGCGAGGCGTCGGCGAGCGCGCTGCGCTCGATGCTGCGCGACGCCAGGAAGCTGAAGGGCGAGGGCCGGTCCGTGGTGATCTACCCCGAAGGCACCCGCGTCGTGCCCGGCGAGCAGCCCCCCTTACGCGCGGGCTTCGCGGGGCTGTACCGGGCGTTGGGGTATTCGGTCGTGCCGGTGGCGGTCGACACCGGGCGGCTATGGCCCAAGCGCGGCCCCAAGCGCGCGGGCGTGGTGACGATCCGCTTCGGTGACCCGATCCCGCCGGGGCTGGCGCGCGAGGAGGTGGAGGCGCGGGTGCACGCGGCGATCAACGCGTTGGAGGGGCCTTAGTTGATGGTGCGACCGGCTCAGCCAGCGGGAAGCGCTTAGCGCACTCGCCTCCGCGCGGACAGGTCTGCCGTTCCAGGAGCGCTCTAATCTGCGTTACATCGTCGCAGTTCACGTTCCGATCGTACGTGAACCAAGTGACCGGCTCAGGACTCATCGCCGTAGTCCCACGAAGATAGTGCGCCAGCGTGCGCTGGGAGATCGGCCTCCTGTTCCAAAGGAGGCTGCCATCTGAACGCAGGTGAAGGCCATTGAAGTCGACCAACTCGTAATGCCATTTGTTCGGGTCGGTAAGCCAGCCTGCTCTGGTCCCCCCACAATGACTTGCTGCGGTCAACTTCCGCCCGTGGCAGCTTGGGAGGAGCATCGCCGAAGCAAGCAGGACCAAGTAGACGCGAACACCGCTACCCATGCGCCCGCCCGAAGTCGGGGCGCGGGTCGTCCTGTCCTTGCTCCACGATCCCCCGACGGATCGCCCGCGTGCGCTCGAACCGCTCGAACAGCGCGTCGCCATCACCCCATCTGATCGCGCGTTGCAACTGCGACAGGTCCTCCGAGAAGCGTTGCAGCATGTCGAGCACCGCCTCGCGGTTGTGGAGGAAGACGTCGCGCCACATCGTCGGGTCGCTGGCGGCGATGCGGGTGAAATCACGGAAGCCGCCCGCGCTGTACTGCAGCACCTCCGACCGCGTTACCTCCGCCAGATCGCTGGCGGTGCCGACGATGGTATAGGCGATCAGGTGGGGCAGGTGGCTGGTTACCGCCAGCACGCGGTCGTGATGCTCGGGCGTCATCCGCGCGACCTGTGCGCCCAGCCGGTGCCAGAACTCCGCCACGCGCTCGGTCGCCGCGTCGGGCGTGTCGGCGAGCGGGGTCAGGATGCACCAGCGGCCGTGGAACAGCGACGCGAACCCCGCCTCCGGCCCGCTCCGCTCGGTGCCCGCGACCGGGTGCGCGGGGACGATCGTCGCGCCGGGCAACGCGGCCTTCATCGC
>CAXSEO010000087.1:0-7828 GCA_964235525.1 uncultured Sphingomonas sp.
TCGCCAAAGCCTTGGACATCGTCCTCCTGCCACCATCGCCGGAACTCATCGCTCCCGGTAGCGATCTCGTCGACCAAGATGTCGAATGGCTGCTTGTCCGACGCCTTTGCCCGGGCGGCGCGGAAGACGTTGATCGTACCGCGCGCGACGCGCTGCCAGTCGTGGATCAGCTCGCGGTAGGGGGCGTAACAGAACATCAGGTACAGAGTGTTGCGGGCGCGCGGTTCGAGAGCGTGATAGTCCACGAACAGGTCCGCCACCGCCGGGTTCCAAGCGAGGATGTCGAGCCGACCATTGCGGACATAGGCCGGCACGGGGTCGATCGCCTGGACCAGGTCGAGCAGCCCGTCGCTCAGGAGCTCGCCCGTCCCGACGACCGCTGGCTGGCGCGACGACAGCGCGAGGAGGTGTTCGGTCTCCGCCCGGTCCAGCCGGAGCACACGCGCCAGCCGTTCGAGCGTCGCCGCCGACACGCTGATGTCGCGTCCTTGCTCCAGCCAAGTATACCAGCTGACGCTTATTCCGGCGAGCGAGGCGACCTCCTCGCGACGCAAGCCGGGCGTGCGACGCGGCCGGGTCGACCCATCCGAAGCGGCGGGCTGCAGGCGGCCACGGCGGCTTGAGAGAAACGCTCCCATCGCCTTGCGTTCCTGTGCCGATGGCCTCCTCATTCCGGCTGTTCCTTGACGAAGCGGGCGGCTCGATCTCGCTGGGCGGTGCTGTGGGCATTTGAGCTGGGGGCTGTTCGGAACCGCAAATGGTCAAGGCGTCCGGAGCTGCTCGTATAATTCCAGCGCGCTGCGTTCCACCCAGCATTCCGCGAGCCGGTCTCCCTCGACGCGCCAGATCGCGATGCCGGAGAATTGGACGGGTCGTCCGTCGGCCGGGAGACCGAACATGCCCTGGTTGTAGCCGCGGGTTACCCAGCGCGAGACGACGCGATCGCCAGCGGCGTTCGTGAACAGCTCGAGATGTTCGTTGGTGGCCTCTTGGATCGTGGCCTGCATTGCGCCCACCCACGCCTTGAACGCCGCACGCCCGTCCACGACCCGCCCCGCCGTGGTGATGCGGTAGTCCTCCGTCATCAGCTCGTCGATGGCGTCGAGGTCGTGAGGAGGGGTCCAAACCCGCTCGAAGAAGGTGCGGGCCAGCCGCTCCGCCGGAAATGTCGACATGTCTCGATCCTGTGCAGCTATTCCCCGACGCGCTAGCGCGCCCGCTACCTTAGTCCGTGATGGCCAGTGTCTTATAGGAGAACGTAATATCCCAATCTTCGCCGGCGGGCACTAAGTTCAGTGAAAGCCGCGCTTCGTGGCGGCTGGCAAGGGATCCGGTCGACAGCTGAAGAGCCAAGCGAGCGTGGACCAGTGCCACGCGCTCCTCGATCATCCGCCCGCTCTCCAGGCTGAGTTCGGGCTTGCGGCAACGGGATCGCCGAATAGCTAACGATCGGTTTAGTCGCCCGTCGAATTCGGAATGGTGACGGAAGCGACGAACCTAGGGCATACCAGTTCTGGTCACTCACAGGTCCCGCTCCCTGGTTGGTCACCGACAGGCTACGCCGACTCAAACGGATCGACTCGGTCGAGGTATGCCACATGCGGGAACCGCACCCTCGACCAGCGTGGGCTGGTCGCCCGCTTACAATAGCCCTCCAAGTTCGGCAGCTGTGTGATCTCGCTCGCCAGCGCGACATCCTCGACCGAGCGTTTGGTCTGCATCGAGGTCGAGTGCGAGGTGTACCTGCCGCGCGTTCGTGACCGGCTGATGCTGTCACGCTCGATCTCGCGGTCACCGATCAGGTCGGACGCGAGCTTGGCGGTGCCGCCGCCGTCGCTGGCCCCGGCGCGTAGCAACAGCAGGTTGCCGCAGTTCTCGATGATGGTGTGCGCCGCCTCGCCATAGACCGCCTTGACCTGCGCGAACGACTGGAACCCGATCGCGACGCAGCCGCCGAACTTCCTCAGCCGCGCCTGGGCGTCTTTCAGCCCTTCGATCCTGCCGAGAGCGTCGAGTTCGTCGACATGGAACCAGATCCGCCGGTCACGTGACGGGGTAAGCGACAGCGTTTCGAGGATGGCGATGTTCATCCAGCACGAGACGATCCCGCGCAGCGCCGCTACCTGATTGGCGGTGTACGGCATCCAGAGCGACCCGCCCTGCTCGCGGACCCAGCGCCGGATCGAGAACGGCTCGCCTTCAAGGCCGGCCAAATGGCGCAGATGCCCGATCGCGGGCGCGAGCGTGCCCAGGATGCTGGCGAGCATGCGCTCGCCGCCCTTCTCGAAATAGCGCGCCGCCGCGGTCCCGGCGCACAGCACCTGCAACTCCTCGATCTTGCCCGAGGCGAGCATCGCGATGAACTCGGCGGAGGTGCCCGAGTCATAGGTAACCCAGTTCTCCATCGCGGCGGCGAGCAGTTGCTGGGCATAGGTGATCCACTGATCGCTATCGCCACCCCCGAGATGCGGCAGCAGCGATTGCGCGAGGAACGCGTAATCGCTCGGGCGCTCGACCTCGCTGAGCAGGTCCCAGCGGGCACAGCGGCGATCAAACGGGTTAAGGATCACGTCGCCCTCGCGAAAGAACGCGCTCATCGCGGCGCCTTCGGGATCGGCGGCCACGTGGCGATCGCCGCGCCGGGTCGCGTCCGCCATCAGCGCGCGTAGCGCGGTGGACTTGCCCGAGCCGGTCGTGCCGATCACGGCAACATGCATGGTCTCGTCCTCGGCCGAGAGCGGCAATCCGGCGAGCGCGACGCCGCCGGTCAGTCGGGCGCGCAACCGGCCACCGCGCCCACCGGTGAAGACGCGCAGGCGGGTGCCGCGCAGGTGCGTGACCTTGCGCGGCCATGCTCCCAGCCGCGCGCCGAGCGCGCCGCCCAGGAATGCGAACGTCGCGGGCATGGGGACCGCCAGTGGCCAGCTATCGGTGCGGAAGCTCCGGAACAGCATGTAACCGATCGCGCCGCCGCCGACCCAGCCGAGCGGCCCGTAGAGCATCGGCCATCCTGTCCGGCGGTCGAATGACTGGACCAGCGCCACCGCCAGGATACCGGGCAGGGTCGCGAGCGCGAACCACAGATGGTAATGATGCCCGGCGAGCCAGGCCCAGCGCAGGTCCAGCCACGGCTCGAGGCCGTGCCAATGTGCCCAGTGTTCCCGCGCGAGATCCGCCATCGCGAACCGGTCGGCGACGGGGATGCGAAGCCGCACCAGCGGCCAACACGCCCAGATCGCGACCAGCGCCAACAGGAACGCGATTTGCTGCACCGGCGCCTCGCTACCGCCACCGCCGCCGCCCGCCCCGCCAGCTTGGCTGCCGTTTGATCCCCCGGTGAGCGTCACCGTTCCGCACCATGGTCGCGGTCCCGCTCCGCCACTGGCGCGGCCTTTGCCGCCGCAAGCGCGGCCCGCATGCTCTCGGGTGTTGGCTTGGGCGCATTGACGCGTGCCGCGACCATCGCGCGCAGCTCCTCGGCTCGCGCGCTGTTCGCGGGCGAAACCGCGCTCGCGCGGTCGCCCTCACTCCCTTTTCCGGGTGCGTCGGATCGGCCCTGAGATCGGGAACGCTCACCGTCGCGCGCTGGCCCAGGCGTGGACGCCGCTTCCGCCGCCCGCACCGGCTCGGATAGGCCGAGCGCCCGCCTGACGAACGCCGCCACACTCCGGCCCTCTTCCCGGGGCTGTTCAACACGATCCGCAGCAGGCGAGCGTTCGGACCTGACGACGGGTGCCGACCGCGACGGTGTCGACGTGCGCGGCTCGTAGTCGAGCGCCATGTCCTTGGGACGTTCGCGCGCCAGCGTGCGTCGCAACTGGGCCTCGTCGGCGAAATCATCACGCCCGTAATGGAGCGCAGTGCCGTTGCGGTGGCGCGACATCGCGACGTAGGTGGCGTGCGCGTCAAGGCCGGGGGTGGCGAGCACATGCGTGCGGTCGACCGTCATGCCCTGCGTCTTGTGAACGGTCGCGGCATAGCCGTGATCGACATGCGCATAGCTCCTCAGATCGACGCTGACGCGCCGACCGTCATCGAGTCGCACCGCCAGATTGTCGGTCGCCGCTTTCTCGACGGTGCCGAGCGTGCCGTTCTTCACCCCGAGCTCGCGCTCGTTTTTCAGGAACAGGATGCGGTCATGGCTGGCGAACTGCCGTTCGCCGCGCTCGGTCTGGATGGTGACGTCGCGCCCGAGCTCGCCACGCTCGGCCAGCTTTTCGCGCGCGGCCTGGTTCAGCATCTCGACCTCCTTGTTCATGTGGGTGAGGATGATCCGCGAGGCAGCAGGGGCTGCTTGGCGCTCGGCATCCCAGCGCTCGATCAGCGCCGCGCGCGCGGTGTCGCGAGTATCCGCAGCGTGAACCATCCCAGTCTGTCCGTAGGCCGCAAGCGCCTCGGCCGTACGCCCGGTCGCGAACGCGCGGGTGGCGTCGCGCATCCACGCATTGTTCTGCCGGCGCACCTCGCCGATCTCGGCCGCGCCGTGCCGCTCGGCGAGCAGGCGGAACGCCGCGCCGGCCTCGATCGCTTGGAGCTGCTGGACATCGCCGACCATCACCACCTTCGCGCCAGCACCGGCCGCCTCGGCGAGCACGCGGCTCAGCTGGCGGGTGCCGATCATCCCGGCCTCGTCGACGACCAGCACATCGCGCGCGGTCAGCCGGTCGCGGTCGCGCGCCCAGCTATGTTCGAGGCTGGCGATGGTGCGCGATGCAATGCCCGAACCGCCTTCGAGGTTCTCAGCGGCGATGCCCGACAGCGCCGCGCCGCGCACGGTGTAGCCGGTCGACTCCCAAGCTTCGCGCGCGACGCCCAGCATCGCCGACTTGCCCGCCCCCGCGTAGCCGACCACCAGGCTCAATCCCGCGCGGTTGGTGACGTGCTCCAGCGCACTCCGCTGCTCGCGGCCCAGCACCATATCGCGCGTCGCCGCTGCGCGAACCGCGCTCTCCACGTCCGCTCTGCCCACACCATGCGTGCTCCCGGCCAGCGCCGCCGCATTCCGGGTTAGCGCTTCCTCGGCGCTGAGCATCGACACGGTCGTGAACCGCTCGGCTCCGTTCCCGTCGCGGCCGACCGCGAGCACCGCGTCGGACGAGCGCATTGCGGCCAGCACGCGGTCGAACTGCTCCTTGCCGTCCGAATGCCGGTGCGCGAACATCGCCAGGTCGCGGGCGGTGAACGTCGCCTGCGTCCGGGTCAGCGCGTCGAGCCCGACTTCCGGGCTGGCGAGAATGGCCGCGCCGTTGCGCCGGGCGATAGCGCGGTGATCATCCGCGCGCTCGGCGTCTTCGCCGCGTTCGAGGCGACGCGCGCCAGCGGCCCCGACCTTGTGCTGCGGCTCAAGATCGATGCCTTGCGCTTCGTGGCTGCGGTGATCGACACGCGCCTCGATCCCGAGCGACTGCAGCCGGTCGTTGACGTGCGTGGCCCAGTTCTCCCGCCAGCTTTGCAGCAGCGCGGTCGCGTTCCAGTCGCGCACCTTCGCCCCGAACTCGTCGGGGCCGATCTCGCGCATGCTGAGCATGACATGCGCGTGCGGCTTGGCGTTGCCGTCCGCGCCGATGTCCCAATGTACGTTCAGGTCCGCGACCATGCCCCGCGCGACGAACTCCCGTGCCACGAACTCCTGGGCCAGCGCGACACCCTGCTCCTTGGTCATCTCGCGCGGGATGGAGAACTCGACCTCGCGGGCGAGCTGCGCGTCCTTGCGCTTCTCGGTCGCCTCGACCTCGTTCCAGAGTGCCTCGCGGTCGCGAAGCCGCTCGGGCGCATCCTCGGGCAGCATCACCTCCGAGTGGATCACCCCGGCCTTGTTGGAGAAGTCGTGATGACGGTCGAGCCGCTCGTCATGGAGCCGCGACGCCGACCGGTACGCGGCGGACGCGACCACGCTCGAGCCCGCGCCGCGGCCGATCACCTTTGCCGAGAAGTGGTAGATCGCCATGTTGGGGCAAAGAATAGCCCCGGTTCTCGCGACGTCGGTACGACGTATAAGGGCGCTCTCATGCGCTAGAACGCGCTGTCGAGACTTGATGCGCTGAACTTGCCTCCGACAGCCTTGGACGGGTGCTTCGCCGAGCCCAGCTAAACCGCGTCACACGCCAGCATAGGAGATGCGATGATGCGAAAGGTACGGGATTTCGATGCGGAATTGAAAGCGCTGAACGAGCGCGCGAAGCTGCTCCGCTCGCGCAAGATCCAGCAGTTCGGCGAACTCATCGAGGCAACAGGGGCTGACACGCTGGAACCCGATCTGCTTGCGGGTGCCCTGCTCAGCGTCGTCGCGGAGAAGGACAAGGTTACTACCACGGCTTGGAGCAACGCCGGCGCGGCGTTCTTTCGGGAAACGAGCCGGCGATCCTCGCGCCGCGCTCCTGACAATCGCGAGGGCGGCAAAGCGGCTGCGGGTGGCGCGGAACAGGCTTGATGCAGGACGGGCACGATCCGACACAAGGGCTTGGGTAATGGCACGGCGGGAACGCAGCAAGCATCTGATCGAGCTCGGCGGGCTTGTGCAAAAGGCCGGGTTGGTCGTGCTCACCGACGATGATCGCGCGATGCTGTACGGTGCCCTGCTCGACATCGCGGCACGGATGCAGGGCGACGACGGCGCGCACGCCAAGGCGCTGTTCAAGCGACGAGGCGCACGCGCGTTCGCTGCCGAGGCCGAAGAAGCGGCCCAGGTCGCGCGCGAGGCGAAGCGAGCGGGCGCTGGCGTGGACGAAAATGCCGATCGCCGGTGACGTTTTCGACGGATCGCGCAATGTGCGGTCCGACCGAGCTTCGCCCGCCATCATTGTCGATCGCGTCGTGTTTTCGCTGCGAGTGGGAACAGGGACGCGGCTGTGCACAGGGCACGCGGCTCGTCGTCCGGTACAGGCGGATGGCCAGCGTTCGGGGGCATCGCGGACTCCAGATGTGGGCGGTCGGAAGCGGGGGTACGAACCTCACCGCCGAACCCGACGAACAGGCTCGCCTGCTGCCACCGCGCGCGTGACGGTTCGGCAACGGCAGGTGCGACAGCACCGCCGAGCCGGGCGGTATAGGCGACCGTCTCAGCCGGAAGCGGAAACCCGTTCGCGGCAAAGCGGACGTAGCGAGCGGGACCAGCATTGTACGCCGAATATGCGCCGGGCAATCCGAACTGTCGGATCAGCTCGGCTAGGTACAGCGCGCCGCCGATCATGTTCATCCGCGCGTCGAACGGGTCGGCCCCGAGCCCGTACCGCTTGGAGATGTAGACCCAGGTCACCGGCATGATCTGCATGCAGCCGATCGCGCCTTTGGGCGAGACGGCCTTCGGGTGTTCGCGACTTTCGGCGAGCATCACGCGCGTGATGACAACGACGCTGATACCCGATCGCACGGCAGCCTCTGGCGCGTATGCAACGCAAGCGGCTCTGGAAAGGGCAGACTGCGCGAACGCGGCCGGGCAATGACCCGCCGCCGTCATGATGATCGCGGCAGATGCGAACCGAAGCCGGCGCATCATGGCTGCGTCCAGATCGGGAGCGCGCGGCCGACGATGGCGCTCATCGCTATCGGCCCGAAATACCGTCCATCGAACGACGCCGGCGCGCGCCTGGCTAGCAAGAACACCGTCCCGGTGTGCAAGTGAACACAGCCAGTCCAGACCGGCAACGGCCGATGCAGGTGATCGGCGGTGAGCGCGGTCGCGACCCGCGTGCCGTCGATCGTGATGGTCGCGCCCGCGCGGCAGACCCACTGCCCAGCGACAGCCCCGATCGGCGTCACCAGCAGCGCGTTCGCTTCCACATAACGGCGCGCGGCCATGAAGCGCGCGAGCTCCGGCGCGGGCCGCACA
>CAXSEO010000088.1:0-7729 GCA_964235525.1 uncultured Sphingomonas sp.
TCCGAAGATCTCCGATGGCCACCCCTCAGCTACACCACGTCCCGGGGCACGACCGGGAGTTTGCCCGCGCCGCGGCGAAGCCGCGTCGTCGATCGAATTCGAGCTTCGCCCGACCCGTCGGCCGCGCCGAGGCGAGTCTTGCGCCAGCATGGCGCGAGCCGCCAACGGCGAAAGACCCCCGCTCCGGGGGCATGGAGCGGGGGCCAACTCAGCGTTCGTCACGCAGGCGGCAACGAGGTTCAACCAGGCAACAGGGGGAAAATCCCGGAGGCGCCCCGCGTCCGCAGAGCCGCCTCTAGCCGCGCCAACCTGTCGCCAGGGTGAATGGGTCAGCGATGCTGAGATTTTCTGGGGTCGGTCCAGGCGAACGCGTTACTCGCCACCGCCCCGCCAAAGCGTTGGTTCGCCAGCCGAATCGAGGTGCGGTTGCCCTGGCTGTCGAGCTGCACCCAGCCCGCGAGCATCAGCCCGGCGGGCGCGGCCGGGTTACGCGCGAACATCAGCGTGATGCGGCCATATTCGGGGTGCCCGGGGTCGTTCGCCTCGACCGAGATCAACCCCGGTAAGCCCGGGGTCACCCGCGCGAACTTCGCCAAGTCACGCTCGGGGTCGAGCAGCACGCCGAGCGGCGAGTTCTTGATCGGCCAGCGCTGCACCTGCTTCACCGAATAATCGACAAAGGTCAGCGCGCCGCCCTCCGCCACGATCAGCAGCGGCACACCCTTCTGATATTGGAAGCGGATGCGCCCGGGCTGCTTGAGCGTCAGCGTGCCGGTCAGCTGCTTGCCCGCGCGGTCGACCTGCGTGAAATCGGCGGTCATCGTCGTCAGCGCGCGCAGATGCTGCTGCACGGCGGCGAGTTCGCCGGTTGCCTGCGCGACGGCGGGCGAGGGCAGCGCGGGACCGGCGACAAGCAGCGCGGCGGCGAACAGGGGGCGCAAGGTCATGGCGGTGCGGTAGCTACGCGGCGTTGAACCCGCCGTGAACCCGTTCAGAAATCCACCGCCACACCCTTCAGCTCCCAATCGCCGAAGCGGGTGGGGTCGCGGCCGAGCGGGTCGGCCTCGGGGTGGCGCTCGGCCCGTTCGGGCGCGGGGACGGGGGTGTTGGGGGCGAGGTGCGCGGGCGGCGTCACGTGCGCGGGGCGTTGGCCCATGATCAGCTCCTGATTGCGGCGGGTGCACCGTCCCGCCAAGTTGCGATGCGACTGGCGTCCCGCCACATGGGGGCGGTGGATACCCGAAAACAAGCGCCCGCCGACACCCGTCCCGCCGACCCGCCCGGCACGGGCGCGCGGCGCGCGGCGATGCGGCTGCTCGATGCGGTGCTTCGGCGCGGGCAGCCGCTCGACGCGAGCCTGCCCGCCGCCACTCGCGACGTCCCGCGCGCCGACGACCGCGCGCTGGCGCAGGCGTTGGCGGCGGAGGTGCTGCGCTGGCTCGCTGACCTCGACGCGCTGATCGACGGCGCGACCCGGCAACGGCTGCCCGACGACGCCAAGGCGCGCGCGGTGTTGCGGGTGGCGCTGGCGGGCGCGTTCCGGCTCGGCACCCCGCCGCACGCGGCGATCGCGACGGTGCTGCCGCTGGTCGATGGTGGCCCGCGCAAGCTGGTCCATGGCGTGTTCGGCGCGCTGATGCGGGCGGGCGCGAGGCTGCCCGAGGTGCCGACGCTGCCCGCCGCCGTCGCGGAGCGCTGGCGCGCAGCATGGGGCGACTTAGTGGTCCAAGCCGCCGCCCGCGCGATCGCCGCGCCACCGCCGCTGGACCTGACGCTGCGGGGCTCGGCGGCGGAAGGGCTCGGCGGCGTGAGCCTCACCCCCGGTCACCTGCGGCTGCCGCGCTCGGGCTCGGTGACCGCGCTGCCCGGCTATGCCGAGGGCGCGTGGTGGGTGCAGGACATCGCCGCCTCGATCCCCGCGCGGCTGATCGGCGCTGGGCCGGGGCACGTGCTCGATCTGTGCGCCGCGCCGGGCGGCAAGACGATGCAGCTCGCGGCGGCGGGGTGGCGCGTCACGGCGGTGGATGCGTCCGAAAGTCGTTTGGCGCGACTGCGCGACAATCTCGCCCGGACCAAGCTGACGGCGGAGGTAGTACGTGCGGACCTGCTCGACTGGTCGCCCCCCGCGCCCGCCGACGCGGTGCTGCTCGACGCGGCGTGCAGCGCCACCGGCATCTTCCGTCGCCACCCCGATGTGCTCCACCGTGCGCGTGCGTCGGTGATCGCGGACACGGCGGTGCTGCAGGCGCGCCTGTTCGACCGCGCCGCGCAATGGGTGAAGCCGGGCGGGGTGCTCGTCTATGCGACCTGCTCGCTCGAGCCGGAGGAGGGCGAGGACCAGCTCGGCCGGTTCATGGCCGCGCATCTCGACTTCGCGCTTGACCCCCCGCGTGCGGGGGAGCTGCCGCAGGGGATCGCGCCCATGCCGCAAGGGTGGGTGCGGACCTTGCCGGGGGTGCTGGACGCGAAGGGCGGGTGCGACGGCTTCTTCGTCGCGCGGTTGCGGCGGGGTCGCTGAACCTAGCGGCCATCCGTCACCCTGAACTTGTTTCAGGGTCCAGCGGTGGCCGGGCGACCAGCGGTGGTCGTACGCACGACGCTGGATGCTGAAACGAGTTCAGCATGACGGAAGAGAAAACATGATCTAGACCGCTCCCCATGCTTCCCGTCCGCATCGCGCCCTCGATCCTGTCCGCCGACTTCGCCCGGCTGGGCGAGGAGGTGCGCGCGGTCGACGCCGCCGGAGCCGACTGGATCCATGTCGATGTAATGGACGGGCATTTCGTCCCCAACATCTCGCTCGGCCCCAATGTGGTGCGCGCGATCCGGCCGCACACCGCCAAGCTGCTCGACGTCCACCTGATGATCTCGCCCGCCGACCCGTATCTCGACGCGTTCGCCGACGCCGGGGCGGACACGCTCATCGTTCATGTCGAGGCGGGGCCGCACATCCACCGCTCGCTCGGGCACATCAAGTCGCTCGGCAAGCGCGCGGGCGTGGTGCTCAACCCCGGTACCCCCGCCAAGATGCTCGATTACCTGCTCGACCTCGTCGATCTGGTGCTGGTGATGAGCGTCAATCCGGGGTTCGGCGGGCAGCATTTCATCCCCTCGCAGCTCAAGAAAATCAGCGCGATCAGGAAGATGATCGACGCCACCGGTCGCGCCATCGACCTAGAGGTCGATGGCGGCATCGACCCGGAGACCGCGCGGTTGTGCGTCGAGGCGGGCGCGGACGCGCTGGTATCGGGCACGGCGGTGTTCCGCGGCGGGCCGGAGGCGTACGCCGCCAACATCGCCGCGCTGAGGCCCTGATTGGCGGACGCTGGCGAGGAGGAGGGTGTAGACGGCATTGAGCCGGGGCGGCGGCTGGTGCGGGTCGGCGACAAGGGCGTGTCGCTCGCCGAACGGATGGCGGACCGGCTCCATCGGCTGAGCTGGCGGACGCCGTTCCACGAACTGCGGCTCAAGGGCCGGTATCCGCTCAAGCTGATCGCGGTGCCCGACGATCCGTTGGCCGGCGACGCGGGGCGGGGGGCGGCGCTGCTCGCGGGCAGGCTGACGTTCCGGGGTGAGACGCACGAGGTCGCGACGCTCGACCTTGCCCGCGCCGACTGGGGGCAGGTGTTCGGGCGCTACCTGCACTCGTTCGACTGGCTGCGCGACTTGTCCGGCGTCGCCTCGCGCGCGACCGCCGCGCCGATCGCGGAAGCGCTGACCGCGCGCTGGCTCGACGCGCATGCGGACACGGTGGCGGGGGAGGCGTGGCGCGCCGCGTCGTGGGGTCGGCGCGTGTGGATGTGGAGCGCGCACGCGCCGCTGATCCTGTCGTCCACCGACCTGATCTACCGCTCGCGGGTGCTCAACACGCTCGCGCGCGGCGCGCGGCCTCTGGAGCGCGGGGCGGACAAGGCCGCGCCAGGCGCGGACCGGGTCGCGGCATGGGCGGGAGTGGTGGTCGGCGGGCTGCTGATACCCGGCGGGGACGCGCGGCGAGGGGGCGGAGAGGCGGGGCTCGCTCGCGCGCTCGGCACCGCGCTGTTCGACGATGGCGGCGCGCGGAGCCGCTCGCCCGAGCAGCTGCTGGCGATGCTGGAGACGCTCAGCTGCCTCCGTGCCGCCTATGACGCGCGCCGGATCGACGCGCCGGACATGCTGGCGCGGTCCTGCGCGCGGATAGTGCCCGCGCTGCTCGGGGTGGCGCTGGGCGATCGCGGGCTGGGCAGCTGGCAGGGCGGCGGGCCGATTGCGGCGGAGCGCGTCGCGCAAGTGGTCACGGCGAGCGGGGTGCGAACGCGCCCGCTGCGGCAGGCGCGCGACTGGGGGTACCAGCGGCTGGCGGCAGGGGCGACGGTGCTGGTGATCGACGCCGCGCCGCCGCCGGTTGGCACCCGAGTGGAGGGCGGCTGCGCGTCGACACTCGCGTTCGAGCTGTCCGACGGCGGCACGCGACTGGTGGTGAACTGCGGCGGCGCGCGGGCGGTGGCGGCGGGGCTGCCCGGGGCGCTCGTTACCGGGCTGCGGAGCACTGCGGCGCATTCGACGCTGTGCCTCGCCGACACTAACTCGACCGCGATCCAACCGGGCGGGACACTCGGGCGCGGGGTTACGGAGGTCGAGCTCAGCCGGCTGGAGAGCGAGGGCGCGAGCCGCCTCGACGCCGCGCACGACGGCTACGCGCGCCGGTACGGCTTTCGGCACCGTCGCCAGCTGGTGCTCACCGCGGACGGACGCGAGCTGCGGGGGGAGGACAGCCTGCTCCCCGTCGGCAGGCGCGTTCGCGGCGGCGCGCCGTTCGCGATCCGCTTCCACCTCGTCGCAGGTGTGGAGGCGTTGGCGGAGGGCGAGGACGCGGCGGTGCAGGCGCCGGGGGGCGAGCAATGGCTGTTCCGTTGCCGGGGCGGGGCGGTGGAGGTCGAGGACAGCCTGTGGATCGACGCCGACGGCCGCGCGATTGCGACGCGTCAGCTGGTGGTGACCGGCGAGGCGGCAGCGGGCGGGGCGAGCGTGAGCTGGGTGTTGCGGAAAGTGTAGCGTCTTTCCCGGACTCGTTCGCGCTTCCTCGTTATTCGTCACCCCGGCCTCGTGCCGGGGTCCAACCGTCTGCGCATGCTTCCCGAGCGCAACGTGCGCACGCCGTTGGACCCCGGAACAAGTCCGGGGTGACGATGGTGGGCGGTGTTGCACACCGTTCTGAGCTTAACTCTCCCCCCGCAGCGCAGCGCTTGCTAGAGCGCGCCCATGACCACCATTCCCATCACCCGCGCGCTCCTCTCGGTGTCCGACAAGACCGGCGTCGTCGACCTCGCGCGTGCGCTCGCCGACGCCGGGGTGGAGCTGGTATCGACGGGCGGCACCGCCGCCGCTTTGCGCGACGCAGGACTCGTGGTGCGCGATGTCGCCGACGTGACCGGCTTTCCGGAGATGATGGACGGGCGGGTCAAGACGCTCCACCCGATCGTTCACGGCGCGCTGCTCGGCGTGCGCGACGACCCCGCGCACGCGGCGGCGATGGATGCGCACGGCATCGGCGCGATCGACCTGGTGGTGGTCAACGTCTACCCGTTCACCGACACGGTCGCGCGAGGGGCGGATCGCGCCACCGTGATCGAGAATATCGACATCGGCGGCCCCTCCATGCTGCGCTCGGCGGCGAAGAACCACGCCTGGGTGACGGTGCTGACCGACCCGGCCGACTATCCGGCGGTGCTGGCCGAGGTCGCGGCGGGCGGGACGACGCTTGATACCCGCAAGCGGCTCGCCGCGAAGGCGTTCGCCGCCACCGCCGCCTATGACGCCGCCATCGCGAGCTGGTTTGCGTTCGCTGACCAGCGACAGTTCTTCCCCGAGCGCCAGTCGATCCCTGTCCGCCGCGCCGCGTCGCTGCGCTATGGCGAGAACCCGCATCAGGCGGCGGCGCTGTACGTCCCGGAGTTCCCCGGCGCGCGCGGGGTCGCGCAGGCGGAGCAGGTGCAGGGCAAGGAGCTGAGCTACAATAACCTCAACGACGCGGACGCCGCGCTGGAGCTGGTCGCCGAGTTCCGCGACGGGCTACCGACGGTGGTGATCGTGAAGCACGCCAACCCGTGCGGCGTGGCGAGCGCGGAGACGCTGGTCGAGGCGTACCGCAACGCTTTCGCCTGCGACAGCGTGAGCGCGTTCGGCGGCATCGTCGCGGTCAACCGCGCGCTCGATCGGGAGGCGGCGGAGGCGATCGCGGGCGTGTTCACCGAGGTGGTGGTCGCGCCGGATGCCGACGCCGACGCGCGGGCGGTGTTCGCGAGGAAGAAGAACCTCAGGCTGCTGCTTACGGGCGCGCTGCCCGACGCAGGCCGCGGCGGGCTGATGCTCAAGTCAATCGCGGGGGGGCTGCTGTTCCAGTCGCGCGACGCGGCGGTATTCGGGGACGAGTTGCGCGTCGTCACGAAACGCGCCCCGACCGAGCGGGAGCTCGCCGACTGCCGCTTCGCCTGGACGGTGGCCAAGCACGTTAAGTCGAACGCGATCGTCTATGCGCGCGACGGCGCGACGGCGGGAATCGGCGCGGGGCAGATGAACCGGCTGGAGAGCGCGCGCATCGCCGCCTGGAAAGCGCGCGATGCGGCGGACAAGGCGGGCTGGGCGGAGCCGCGGACGGTGGGGTCAGCGGTGGCGAGCGACGCGTTCTTCCCCTTCGCCGACGGCCTATTGGCGGCGGCGGAGGCGGGCGCGACCGCGGTGATCCAGCCCGGCGGCTCGATCCGCGACGACGAGGTGATCGCGGCGGCGGACGCGGCGGGGCTGGTGATGGTGTTCACGGGGGTGAGGCATTTCAGGCACTAAGCGGGCATAGGTGCGCCACGCGGCACCGGTGCGCGAAGCGCAACGCCCGCTCCGGCCGGCGGGTCGGCGGCGAAGCCGACGAGCCCGTTTGACGTCACGCCGGCGGCTTCGCCGTCGGCGTTATTCGACCCCTTGCGTCTCTTCGACGTCAGCGGACCGTATAGTCGCCCGCTCCGTCAAGTCACTCGGCCTATCGATCTCGACCGTCAACATTGTCGAATTTAGGCCCCAAACATAGCCCATAGCCACGCACCAGTGTTCACCGACTTTACAAAGGCTAACGGTTGCGTAGCTGACGAAAGCGACAGGAAAGCTGCTGCCCGCGCCTGGCACGTTTCAGGACTGCGGGCGTGGCAGAGCGCCGGATGAGGGTTGTCGCGGAAATCTATCAACAGCTTGCGTACGAAGGAGGCTTCTGCCTCGGTCCCGCGGAAAAATAGGTGAGGCCATGAACCGGCCCCGATCTGATAACGGAGCCTGCTCGCGCGCAAGCAGCGGCCAGTCTCCTGCCATAGTCGTCCGACCAGAAAGTACCTGCGACCGGCAGAGGTCCGGCGTCGACGATGCGGTAAACCGTTTCGCTTTGGACGGCGCTTACCTTGACCGGTCCGGCCTCGCCCAGAAGGCTCGCGTCCGCCGCTACCGGTGCAAAGTCGACCTTGTACACGTTTGCTTCGCAGATACCGGGGTCTCCCGCAGTCCTAGGCACTGACGCAAACGTAATATCCGCGAGCCAGTGAGGATTGCCAAGGCCCCAAACTCCTTCAACGCTTACCTCGTTTGCGAGAACGCCGGATGCTCCCAACACACGCTTGGCAAGCGCATCGCGAGACAAGCCCCGGGCTTCGTCAAGGATCGTGTCCCACCGCGTGGTGTAGCTTCGGCGGCATAGCCGCATTGATCTCCG
>CAXSEO010000089.1:0-7727 GCA_964235525.1 uncultured Sphingomonas sp.
TGAAGACGCTGCGCAAGAAGAACGCCAGCGTCGTGTTCGCGACCCAGAGCCTGGCCGACATCGAGGGCAGCGCGATAGCGCCCGCCATCATCGAGAGCTGCCCGACGCGCCTGTTCCTCGCCAACGAGCGCGCGCTCGAGCCGCAGATCTCCGGGATCTACCGCCGGTTCGGGCTCAACGACCGCCAGATCGAGATCATCGCCGGGGCGACCCCCAAGCGCGACTATTACTGCCAGTCTGCAGCCGGCAACCGGCTGTTCGACCTCGGGCTTGGACCCGTAGCGCTGGCGTTCACCGCCGCGTCGTCGCGCACCGACCTGCAAGCGATCAGCGCGCTGCTCCATGAACATGGCCCGACCGGGTTCCCGGCCGCGTGGCTGCGCCATCGCGGCCTGAACTGGGCCGCCGATCTGGTCGGCGACACCGCCGAACCCGTCCTCGACCTCACAATCATGGAGATGTCCGCATGAACCGTCGTAACCTTCGGCCCGCGCTGATTGCGAGCGCTGCCTTGCTGTCGCTGGCGGTCGGGACCGCCCCCGCCAGCGCGCAGTTCGGCGGGATCGTGTTCGATCCTCACAACTACGCGCAGAACGTGCTGACCGCGGCGCGGTCGCTCCAGCAGGTCAACAACCAGATCACCTCGCTGCAGAACCAGGCGCAGAGCCTAATCAATCAGGCGCGCAACCTCGCCTCGCTGCCGACCAACGCGCTGTCGGGGATCCAGCAGTCGATCGACCGCACCCGCCAACTGATCGGCCAGGCGCAGCAGATCGCCTACAACGTCCAGGACATCGACCGGGTGTTCAACGCGCGCTATCCGAGCGGGAGCCTCAGCGGCACCTCATCCGCGCAGCTGGTCAGCAACGCGGAAACGCGCTGGCATGACGCGGTCGGATCGTTCCAGGACTCGCTGCGCACCCAGGCGACCATCGTCACCAACCTCGACGATACGCGGTCGCAGCTCACGACGCTGGTCGGCGCGAGCCAGGACGCGACGGGGGCATTGCAGGCGGCGCAGGCGGGCAATCAGCTGGTCGCGCTACAGACGCGCCAGCTCGCCGACCTGACCGCGCTGATGGCGGCGCAGGCGCGCGCGTCCGCCCTCGCGTCCGCAAGGAACGCCGCCGACGAGGCACAGGGGCGCGAGCAGACCAAGCGGTTCCTCACGCCGGGCAGCGGCTACGTTCCGCATTCCGTGACCCTGTTCCATGACTGAGCCAGGCCGGGAGGGGGAGGCTCAAGTGCTGCCGCCCCGGGCGCGCCTCCGCCGCTGGTCGCTGCTCGCGGGAGCGGGCGTCGTCGCCGTGACCGGAACGCTGGCGCTGATCGCGCTGGATCGGCCGGCAGGCGAAGCGAGTCGACTGGTGGCGACCGAGGTTCACGACACCGCTGCGGTCGCCACGTCCGACCCGCTGCGGGCGGAGCTGCTTCGCTGCCGCACGCTTCCGCCCAGCGCTGACGATCATGCCTGCCGGGCCGCGTGGGACGAGAGCCGGCGAAAGTTCTTCGGCGAGCCGCGCTCGCCAAGTCACCAGGAGCACTGACCCATGGAAGGCACGGGCGTCATCGATCGGTTCCTCGACCTGTTCTCGCGCTACATCGATAGCGGGTTCGGGCTGATCCACGGCGAGGTCGGGTTCCTCGCCAGCTCGCTGATCGTCATCGACGTGACGCTCGCGTTCCTGTTCTGGACCTGGGGCGAAGGCGAGGACATCGCCGCGCGGCTGGTCCGCAAGATCATCCAGGTCGGGTTCTTCGCATTCCTGATCTCCAACTGGAACGGGCTCGCCAAGATCGTCTACCTCAGCTTCTCCGGCATCGGCCTGAAGGCGGCCGGGTCGGGCGGCGCGGACGATCTGCTCCACCCCGGCAAGATCGCGCAGGTCGGGCTGGATGCCGGTCGACCGTTGCTCGACCAGGCCGCTACCCTGGTCGGCCCGGTCGCCTTTTTCACCAACTTCGTCCAGATCGCGGTGTTGATGATCGCTTGGGCGATCGTCCTGCTCGCGTTCTTCATCATCGCCATCCAGCTGTTCGTCACCCTGATCGAGTTCAAGCTGGTGACCCTTGCCGGGTTCGTGCTGGTGCCGTTCGGGCTGTTCGGTCGGACCGCGTTCCTTGCCGAGCGCGTGCTTGGCAATGTGATGGCGACCGGCATCAAGGTGCTGGTGCTCGCGATCATCATCGGCATCGGCTCGACCATCTTCCACGAGTTCGTGGTCGACTTCGGCGGCGCTGCGCCGACCCTCGAACAGGTCTGCTCGATCGCGCTCGCCAGCCTGACCCTGCTCGGCCTTGCCATGTTCGGCCCCGGCATTGCCAGCGGGCTGGTGTCCGGCGGGCCGCATCTCGGCGCGGGTGCGGCGGTCGGCACGGCAATGGCCGTCGGCGGCTTGGGCGTTGCGGCCGGAGCCGGACTCTCGGGCGCGGCAGGCTTGACCGCTCGCGCTGGATCCGCCGCGACAGCGTCGTTGTCGCGTGGTGCTGGCTCAGGCGGCTCCGCTGCCTCGGGCGCGGGTGCGCCGCCGTCGATCGCGCCTTCGGGACCGCAAGCAGGCGGTTCGGCTGGCGGAGCCGGATCGAGCGGTGGCGGCGCGCCCGCCTGGGCGCAACGCATGCGCCATCGCCAGGCGATGGGCCGAGGCCTCAGCAATGCCGCGCAGGCGCTGCGCTCCGCCGACCACGGCGGCGGCGCGTCCCACATCTCTCTGGAGCACCGCTAATGAACCCGTTTCGCCGCCCCTCGTCCCGGTTTGGGCGCGAGCCCGTTCCCGAAACTCCTTACCAGCGCGCCCAGCAGGCCTGGGACGAGCGCATCGGCTCGGCGCGCAGCCAGGCGCATAGCTGGCGGCTGATGGCGTTCGGGGCGACCGCGCTGCTGTCGCTGTCGGTGGTCGACAACCTCCGCCTGCGGTTCGGGACTCACATCGTCCCGTACGTGGTCGAGGTCGACAAGCTTGGCGCGGCGCGCGGCGTCGCTCCGCTGACCGCCGACTACCGCCCGACCGATCCCCAGATCGCCTGGCATCTCGCCCGGTTCATCGAGAACGTACGCAGCCGCCCTGCCGACCCGATCGTGCTGCGCCAGAACCTCGCCGCGGCCTACGACTTCACCACCGAGCAGGGCGCGGCCGCGCTCAACGACTATGCGCGCCAGGCCGACCCATTCGCGAACCTCGCAGATCAACAGGTCTCGGTCGACGTGAAGAGCGTCGTGCGCGCCTCGCCCGACAGCTTCCGGGTCGCATGGGACGAGCGCCGCTACGTGTCCGGCCAGCTCGCCGCCACCACGCATTGGTCGGCGATCCTGACCGTGGTGGTCCGCACGCCCACCGACGCCGCGACGCTCAGCCGCAACCCGCTCGGGCTTTACGTCCACGCCATCAACTGGTCCCAGGACCGCGGAGAATGACCATGCGAACCATCCTGCTCGCCTCAACCCTGCTTGCCGCAGCGCCCGCGCTTGCGGCCACTCATCACCGCACCGCTCGCCCGGTCGCCAGCGCGACCGAGGCGGCACGCGTTGAACCGCGCCCGGCCGGATGGCAGGGCGCGACCCAGACGTTCACGTTCGCGCCCGGCGGGTTGTACCAGGTCTACACCGCGGTTGGGCAGGTGACCGACATCGCGCTACAAGACGGCGAGACGCTCTCGGATACCGGCGCGGTCGCCGCGGGCGACACGGTGCGCTGGGTGATCGGCGAGGCGGCGAGCGGCGCGGGCGCGACCCGGCGCACCCACATCCTGGTCAAGCCGACCGATCCGGCGCTGGTCACCAACCTCGTCATTAACACCAACCGCCGTACCTACCATGTCGAGCTGCGCTCTATCGGGGCGACCTACATGGCGAGCGTCGGCTGGTCCTATCCGCAGGACGAGCTGATCGCGATCAGGGCGAGCGTCGAGGCGGCGAGCGCGGTGGCCGCGACGCAGGTTCAGAGCGGGATTGACCCGACCCGGCTCAACTTCGGCTATCGTCTGTCGGGCGCGAAGGTGCCGTGGCGACCCGCGCAGGTGTTCGACGACGGCGCGAAGACCTACCTCGTGTTTCCCGAGGGCATCGCGCAGTCCGAGCTGCCGCCGCTGTTCCTGATCGGTGACCGGAACAAGGCCGAGCTGGTCAACTACCGCGTGTCCGGGCGCTACATGGTGGTCGATCGGCTGATCACGATGGCCGAGCTTCGGCTCGGGACGACCAAGCAGCAGGTGGTGCGGATCGAGCGCGCTCCCGCGCGGGAGCGGCGGTCGTGAGCGCCGAGCAGGAGCAGATCGAGTCGCGGCGAGCGTCAACGCCTGCGCCGATCGCCACCCGCGCGACGCCGCCCAAGCCGCGACGGCTGTCCCGCCGCGCGCTCGCCACGTTCGCGGGGGTGAGCGCGATCGGCATCGCCGCCGCGCTCGGCTACGCTCTGACCGCGACTAGCCATCATACGCCGCCGCAGGAGACGGTCGCGATCGATCACCACCGCACCGCCGACGCGCTCGCCTCGGCGCCCAAGGATTACAGTTCGCTCGGTGTCGCCAAGGTCGCCGCGCTGGGACCGCCGCCAATTACCCCAATTGCGGCACCGCCTGTACTGGGCGCTGCCCCGACACAGCCGGACGCGACGAGCTCGCCGGCGAACAACGCCGCGGCAGCAGCGGTACAACGCCAGCGACAGCAGCGCGACAGCGCCCGTTCGAGCAAGCTCTTTGCGAGCGGCGCGGAAGGCGCGCCATCCGCCGCCGCCGCAGGCAGCGAGCCAGCGCCGGTCGCCTCACCCCAGCACGCGAGCGAGGTGCCGCCGGTGCCATTGAGCGATCCCCAGGATCGCAAGGCGGCGTTCGTCGCCGGCACCGGCGTTAAGGCAACCGTGAACAGTGGACGCATGCTTAACGCCGCCGGTCCTTACGTGCTGACCGCCGGGTCGACCATCGCCGCCGCGCTCGTGACGGGATTGTCGTCCGACCTTCCCGGCGAGGTGGTCGCGCAGGTGACCGAGGACGTGTTCGATTCCACCACAGGGCGGACCAGGCTGATCCCGCAGGGTGCCCGGCTGATCGGCAGCTACGATGCCCATGTCACCTACGGCCAGTCCCGCGCGCTGGTGGTCTGGACCCGGCTGATCCTGCCGGACGGCCGCTCGCTCGACCTCGATCGGCTGATCGGCACCGACGCCTCCGGGCAGTCGGGCTTCACGGGGCGGGTCAACCGCCATACCGGCAAGCTGATCGAGGCGGGCGTCCTCTCGACCCTGTTCGGGGTCGGCACCAACCTCGCCACCAGCGGCGGTGGGAGCAACAACGACATCGCGTTCGCGATCCGCGACAGCGCCGGCCAGTCGGTCGAGCGCGCGGGCGACAAGCTGGTCGGGCATCAACTCGACGTTCAACCCACCATCAACATCCGCCCGGGCGCTCGGGTGCGGGTGCTGGTCAGCCGTGATCTGGTGCTGGAGCCGTGGCCGGGGTCGGCGGGATAGCCGCCTCTCGCTTCGAACGCGCCGACGCTTCCCGCAAGTGGACCAGCAGCCGGTGTCGAAGCGGATTGTGGTCATCGCGCGGCCAGACCGCCTCCACCATCGCCTTCGCGCCTCCGTCGATGATGGGGCGGAACGCGACGTTGTCGTGTGGTTTCATCCCCGACTCTAAGATGATCGTGGCACCCATGCGCATCCCGACCATGTCGAGCAGCGCGTCTCGGGAGACCGCGTGCTGCTCGCAATCGATCTGACGCCCGGTGACCAACCGAAGCATCGCCCGATAGCCGATTACCTCATCAGGAGAGGACCTGATGATCAACGCCAGCGCGGCGACGTCGCTCCATCTAAGCGATTCCGCTTCAGCGGCCGGATGAGGCGCGGGCAGCGCGAGGAGCAACCGTTCCTCCCAGAGCGTCTCAACCTCCAGGTCTTGGCTCGCGATGTTAGGCATCAACCCAACGACCATCAAATCGATCGCTCGCTCGCTCAACTGGCGGTAGAGTTCACCCGGAAAGCCTTCCACCAATCGTAACTTCACGCCCGGGCTTGCGCGCATGAATTCGTTAAGCCCGACGCGCAACGGCCCGCGAGCAAGGCCCGGGAAAAAGCCGAGCGTGAGAGTGCCGCTACGGCTCTGCGCTGCCTCGGCGGCCTGCACCATCTGCTGATTGACCGTATGTAAGATGGCCCGTGCGGAGGGCAGGATCGCTTCCCCGATCGCCGTTAGCGCCAGAGCCGTTCCTCGGCGTCGTTCAAACAGATCGCCACCGTAAATCTCCTCCAATCGAGCGATTGCCTGGCTGATCGCAGGTTGGCTCCGACCCATGAGCCGCGCCGCACCAGCAAAGCTGCCCGTCTCCACGACGCGAAGAAAAGTCGAGAGTTGGTGAAACTCAGGCCGTACCGTTTCCGGACGCGACCCGCGTGGGCTGGGATTGTCTTTCCGCATACCTCCTCACCCAACAGGCAAGCCCAAAGCGCTCCAGTTCGTCGACGCTCTCGACAGGCCTACGATGCCGAACCGCTATCCGAAGCTCGCGCGCGCCTCGACTCTTGGGCGTGATAGTACCTGAGTTCGGGCTACAACGAAACCAAACGTCTGATTTCAACCGAAATTCTTGTTAAGA
This sequence comes from uncultured Sphingomonas sp., assembly GCA_964235525.1. Classification (GTDB taxonomy): domain Bacteria; phylum Pseudomonadota; class Alphaproteobacteria; order Sphingomonadales; family Sphingomonadaceae; genus Sphingomonas. The sequence goes on from CAXSEO010000089.1 coordinate 6,593, forward strand.
CCTCCGGCGGTCTTTCAGTTCTGAGATGCAAGCCGATGGCCCGCGCGAAGGAGCGGGATGATGCACGGTCGCGCTCTTTTCCGCTTCGCTCCCGAGGTCGCGGCGTCTTCGAGCTGACCCGCAGGCGCTCTTGCGCTTGTATATTACCCATCAGCTTCATCGCTTAAGTGGTGAAGCAAGCGGCAGGGGGTGGCCGCCCCCTGCCGCTTGGCGGATTGGACCGATCTTGCGTGGGTGACCAGCACCCGGACAGAGCATGGTCGATCCGCCGTTCGCGTTGGCCTGAACAGATGATGGGGAGCAAGTCCCGTATGCAAGGAAAGGTATCGCCCGAGCCCGACCTGGCTAAGCCAGTCTATGTCGGCATCGATGTTTGTAAGAGTCGTCTCGACGTCCACCTTCACCCGTTGAACCAGCGCTTCGCCGCCGCGAACGATGCAGGCGGATGGCGGCAATTATAGCGTAAACTGGCGGCGCACAGGGTCGAGCGTATCGTCATGGAAGCCACGTCGAAATATCATCGGGCGGCTCACCGCAGTCTGAGCGCGTCCGGCCACGCGGTGGCAATCACTAACCCTTTGCGAGCACGGCTGTTCGCCGAGGCGACGGGGCAGCTTGCCAAGACCGATAGCGTGGATGCAGCCATGCTAGCGCGCTTTGCCGAGCAGATCGCCCCTTCTACAACCGAGCCGGCGACGGAGTCTCTCGAAGAACTGACGGATCTCATCCGCGCGCGATTAGCGGGCGTGCAAGGTCATACCGCGCTGCGGAACCGCTTGGGAGAGGCGGTCAGCGAAATGGTCAGAGCCGAGCTCACGCAGCTGCTTGAAAGCGTCTCCGCCATGAACCGGCGAATGGACGAGGCAATCGCGAAGCACGTTTCAGGCGACCCAGCGCTCGCGAGGCGATCGGAGATATTGCGATCCATCCCCGGCATTGGCCCGGCGGTCGCCAGTACCCTGCTCGCGGACATGAACGAACTCGGCACCATGACATCGAAGCAGGTCGCTGCTCTTGCCGGACTTGCGCCCTACTCTCGAGCCAGCGGCACCAAGACCGGGCAACGCCACGTCCGCGCTGGCCGCGGCACGACCGACATGCCCTTTACATGGCGGCCTTGGTGGCAACCAGGTTC
>CAXSEO010000090.1:0-7692 GCA_964235525.1 uncultured Sphingomonas sp.
GTACGTCCTTACGCACGCAAATGGGGAGCGATCCGGACGTAACATCTTTTTCGATATTTTCAGGTTCGAGAACGGCTTTATTGTCGAGCATTGGGCCTTCTCCGCCACGAACGCTCCACCAAACCTGAGCGGTCATACCCAAACTGATGGACCGATCGAAGCGACGCATTTAGCGGACAGGGAGGAAAACAAGGCGTTGTTGCGTGATTACTATGAGACCTTTCACATTCGTGGGGATCATAGCCGAAGCGAGCGGTACTTTGCTGGAGACCTCATGATCCGGCACGAACCTGGCGTCCGCGACGGCATTGGGGAGTTCCTGCATGACGTAAAACATCTAATGCAACATCGGACAATCGATGAGATCAAGCTCTTGCTCGCTCAAGGCGATTTCGTGTTCATCGCCGCCAAAGGAACTCACGAGAGCAAGCCATGCGTCTATGTCGACCTCTATCGCGTTCAGGAAGGAAAGATCGTCGAGCATTGGGGTTTCCCTGAGATGGTTCCGTCACCAGAGCAATCGAAGAACAATAACGGTATGTTATGAACTCAAGGTCCATTTAAGGATACCAACCAGCTGCGCGCCGACGACCAGCTGGTGCGGACGACGGCGGCGGCGCTGCTGGGGCAGGGGCGCGCGGCGGTGGACGCGGCCGAGAGCGGGTACCGGCGCGAGCACCTTCCGCCGCCGACCCGCGCCAACCCGTTCCCGCCCGCCGAAGCGGTCGCGGCGGCGCAAGGACTGGAACGGCTGGCGCGCGACCTCGGCGCGCTAGAAGGCTGAGTCCGCACCCAGCCCGCGCCCGCCAACGACCGCATGACGCAGCTATACCGGCGCGAGGCTGAGACGCTCGCGCGGCTGATCGAGCGCGACACGCAGCTGTTGCGCGAGGCGGTGACCGGGGCGGAGGGGGCGGCCCTGCTGGCGAAGGCGGGGGAGATCAGGGCGCGGATGGACGCGATCGCAGAGGCGCTGCGCGAGCGAGGGCTGATGCTGGTGTGAGACTTAGGTGAGTTTGGAGTGCCTAGTTCCCCGGCGTAGGCCGGGGCCCAGTCACGGCACCTCGCCTAGTGGGAGAGCTCGCCAGCAACAGTCCGCGTAACTGGGCCCCGGCCTTCGCCGGGGAACTACAGATGCTCGGGACTCACGTCATCGCCGATAGCTGCCCGCTCCCACGCCGCAACCTCTTCCGCAAACCGCCGCCGCACCACCGCCCCGCCCGCGCGTCCGGTCGCAAGGTCCACGTCGACCTCTCCCTCCCACTCCCAAGTGGCGTTGCCAGCGAGGGTCACCGTGCCTTCCGGCTCCGCTCGTGCGCGCACCCGACCGCCCCGGTTCCACACCGTCGACCACTCGCCCCACGCGCGCCGCCCGGTCAGGCAGGCGGCCCAAATCGACGCCGCCATCGCGCTGCCGCAACTGTCGGTCAGCCCGACGCCGCGCTCGAACGTCCGCACGAACAGGTCGGCCGCGCCGCGCAGCTCGACGAAGGAAACGTTGGCGCGGTTGGGCAGCCAGGCGGGCGCGGCCTCGCAGGCCTCGCCGAGCCGAGACAGCTCGCCCTCGTCAATCGCGTCCACGAAGCTGACCAGATGCGGGTTGCCGACCGACACCGCCGTGAACGGCCGCTCGCCGTCGAGCTTGGGGACGACCGCGTCCACCACCCGCGCGTGCGCGCCCAACGGCCAGCGCGCGGCGTCGAGGCTGACCGGCCCCGCGCGCTCGCCGATCGTCACCACGCCGGACGCAAGCTCCGCCTCGCGCCACACCTCGACCGTGCCCGCCTTTGTCCGCACTAGCGCCCGCTCAAGGCCGAGCGCGGCCATCCCCGCGCGCGCGACGCAGCGCACGCCGTTCAGGCACTGTTCCGCCTCCGACCCGTCGGCGTTGAACATCCGCATCCCGAACGCGTGCGCCTCGTCGCCCGCCGTCAGCAGCAGCAATCCGTCGCCGCCCACCGGCCCCGCCCGGTCCGCGAGCGCGCGCGCGACGCTCGCCCACTCGCCATCCGCAAGGGACAGCGCGCGCGCGTCGATCAGCGAAAAATCGTTGCCCGACCCGTGACAATGGACGAACGCGAGCCGCATCACGCCATCGCCGCGACCTGCCGCCGCTCCTCGGCGACCATCGCCGCGAAACTCGGCCGCGCGAGGATAACGTCCAGATACGCGGTCGCGCGCGGCCAGCGGGTGCCGTCGACATCGACTCCGACATGGCTAAGGTTCACAAATGGCGACGCGACCGCGATGTCGGCCAGCGTGATCCGATCCTCGACCAGGTACCCGCTCGCGGGCACCACTCGCTCAAGGTAGTCGAGCATCACCGGCAACTCGTCGCGCTCCGCCGCGGTCGCCGCGGCATCGTTGCCGGCCCGTCCCATCACCTTGGGCAGGACGAAGCGATTGAAGAAGATGGCGCTGTTCGGCTTGTGGAACACCGTATCCGCAAACTCCTCGTACCATATCGTCCGTGCGCGGGCGATGGGATCGGTCGGAATCAGGTTCGGCTCGGGGTACCTCGCCTCCAGATAGGTGACGATCGCGGTCGAGTCGGAGATCACGAAGTCGCGCCCGCCGTCCGCGCCGGGATCGCGGAAGCCGGGCATCTTGCGGAACGGGCTGGTCTCGTCGAACTCCGCCCCGCCGCCGCCCATCCCGGCAGGCTTCAACTCGGCGTGAAGGCCCTTTTCGGCGACGAACGCCATCACCTTGCGGACGAACGGCGAGAATGTGCTGCCATAGACGATCATGTCGAGCCCCTACTATTTGAGCCGGTAATGGTCCCCCAACCGGTCGAGCGCCAGCCCCAGCACGACCTTGCCCGCGCGTCGGGGCCAGCCGAGTGCGCCCTCCGCCGCCGCCAGCGGCTCGCCAGCGCAGACCACGCGCCACAGCACGTCGCTGAGTCCCGCGCCGACGCCCGCCATCGCCGCGTTGAAGCGTTGTTTGGCGGACAATTGCGCGGTGGTCGGATCGGTGCCGGAACCGCCGCCGCCATCGACCCGCGCCGCGTCCCAGCGCATCGTCACCGAAGGCGCGAGGCAGGCGCGCTCGTAATCGCCGCGCAGCCGCTCGCCCGCCTCATGCTGGCGCGCGTCGAGCAGTCCGCGCGCGCGCAGCCACGTCAGCGGCGACTCCGCGCGGTTCACCGTCACGCTCCGCCCGCCCAGCTTTATCTCCACCAAATCCCGCATCGTCCGCCGCTCCTTCGTTGGCGAAGTGACTTGCCACAGCGTCACGCTTGTAGGACAGCGAAGAAACCGGAACGGTTAGGAGTGGGCCGATGATCACCGCTATTCGCGAGGCGCGGCGCGCGCGCGGGCTGACGCTGGACGATGTCGCGCGGCGCTGCGTGCCGCCCACCACGCCGCAGACCGTCGGTCGGCTGGAGACGGGGACGCGCACGGTGTCGGTGGTGTGGCTCAACCGCATCGCGGCGGCGATCGGCGTAGAGGCGGCGGCGCTGGTGCGGCTTCCCGACCGGGTCGGGCTGCCGGTAGCGGCGACGCTCGACGCGGCGGGCGCGCACGCCCCCCGACGGGAGGTGGTGTTGGCTGCCCCAGCGCCCGCGCCGGGGATGCTGGCGGTAACGGTCACCGCCAGCGTCGGCGAGTACCGCACGGGTGACCAGATCTGGCTGGAGCCGCTCGCCGCCGACACCTACCCGGTCGCGCTCAACCGCGACGTGCTGGTGCCGCGCGCGGCTGGGCGGTTCGTGTTCGGGCGGCTGCTGGGGGTGGATGGGGGCGAGTTGCACCTCCTGCCGAATGGCCCGGCTGCCAAGGTGGAGGTCGTGGCGAACCCGCCGTGGATCGCGCGGGCGGTACGGTTGGTGCGCGGGTTGTAGGTAGCGCGCGTGTTCTGCGCCGTCAGTCGCGGCGAAGCCGCGCCTGATGGCGCGCTTCGTCGCGCTGGCCGCGCTTGGCGGCATGCGGCATTGCTCCGCTGTGCCGTCTCGCTGCCTGCGCGGTGGGCGCTGACGGGCTCGAACCGCCGACATCTTCCGTGTAAAGGAAGCGCTCTACCAACTGAGCTAAGCGCCCTCCGCCCACCCGCCGTTGCAGCGCCCGCGCACGCCCGTCAAGCAACCGCGCTCGCCGCCGCCCAATACCGCCGCATCAGCGCGCGCGCGTCCGCGCCCAGCACGGTGAACGAGCGACGGCGATCACGCGGATCGGGGCGGCGCTCGATCAGCCCGGCCTCGCCCAGCCGCGCGATCCAGCGCAAGGCGGTGGTGGGCGCGACCGCGGCGGCGATGCACAGGCTGGAGACGGACACGTCCGCCCCTTCCAGCTCGGCGGCGAACAGGTCGAGCAGCATGTCCCAGGCCGGGTCCTCGAACCACCCCGCGCCGAACAGCTGGTCACGCAGCCTCCGCGCGCGGATCGCGGCGCGGACCTCCTCGGCGGAAACGGTGAGCGCAACCCCGACGGGAGCCGCGCCCCACGCCCGCCGTCGGTCGCCGACCGCTCCGCGCGCCTCCTCGCCCGCCAGCCCGGCAAGCGTTTCCGCGATCCGCGCCACCTCCGCCGCGAGCCGGGCCAGCCGCGCGGCGTGTTCGGGGTCGCGCGCCGGGTCGTGCAGCCCGCCCGCCAGGTCGACGCTTGCCAGCGCCAGCGCGGCGAACCGTTCGGCCTCGCTCGCCTCAGACAGCCATCGCACACGCGGGCCCGACAGCGCGGCGGTGACAAGGTCAACCTGGCTTAGCTCCATCGCGACCACGACCGACGCGCCGGTCTCGCGCGCCCAGGCGTTGAGGAGTGGCAGGACGCTCGCGAGCGTCGCGGCGTCGATCCCCTCCGCCTCCACCCATATTAGACCCGGCAGCGGCTGCTGCTCCAGCCAGAGCGATACGCCCGCCCAACCAATCACGTCGCCCACCGTGGCCCGCGTGAGCTGTACGGTCCGTTCCGCACGGGCATGCGCGTCGGAGGTGGCGATCACCGTGACCCGGGCCGCGCCCACCGGGGCGTTCATCGCTGCGAGGCTCGTATCGCCATGTTCACTCTCCTCGCTCACCCGGCCAGCCTTGCACAGGTGCGCGACGTGCTCCAAGCGCCTTATCGGTTGCGCGACAGCAAGAGGAAATGATGGCGATCACCGGACGCCCCGTAAGCCGGTACGGCGTGATCGCGCTCCTGCTCGCGCTCGGTCTGTTGCTGCGTGGCTATTACCTTCACCTGCATCCGCATGACGTTCCGGAGGGCGAGGCGTTTCGCATCACCGCCGCGTTTGCCCATACCGGGACACTTGGTGATCCGTATCTCGGCCCCACCGGACCGACCGCGCACCTGCTTCCCGTGCCGCTGCTGATCGGCGGCTTGATCTATTCGGTGTTTGGCGTGGCATCGCGTCCCTCCGAGATGTTGTTGTCGATCTGGTCGTTAGGGCTGGTCTTCACCGCCTTCTCGCTCATGGCCCTGACCTTTCGTCGCGCGGGCGCTTCCATTGCCACTTGCCTCGTGGGGCTGGCGCTATGCTGCGGACTACCGCTCAATCTGGGGCTGGAGTCGGTGACGTTCCGCTTGTGGGAGGGAGGGCTCGCGGTGATGATCAGCGGCGCGCTACTCCTCGCGCTCGTCTCGCTGAACCATGCGCGCGAGGCTCCATCGCTTCGGGCGACGATCGCGCTCGCGGTCACGGCCGCGCTGTTGTTCCTGGTCAGCCCTCAACTCGGCGCCGCGGGTTATGCGAGCACGGCGCTGTTGTACCTGCGGCGCGCGACGCCGCGCGCGGTCGTCCGCGCGGTGATCGTCGCCGCCCTGGCGTTGGCGGCCGTGCTCGGCCCGTGGGTGCTCCGCAACGAGCGGGTGTTTGGCGCGCCGATGCTCCGCAGCAATCTGGGGCTGGAGCTGGCGATCGCCTTCCATCCCGCCGCCGTGGATCCGACCGATCCGCGCCAGGCCTATATCGACCGGATGCTCGCGGTGCATCCGCTCGCGAGCTGGAAAGCGTTCCACACGATGGTCGCGGCGGGCGGCGAGGTCTCCTATTCGCGGCGGCTGGGAACCGAGACACGCGCCTGGATCGCCGCGCACCCGCTATCGGCGGCGCGGATCGGGGCGCGTCACCTGTGGCAATATCTGTTTCCGCCCGCCTGGCTGTTCCGGGCCATCGACCCGGCGGCGGATCGGGCGATCGCGTTCAAGGCGTCGGCGGTGTGGCTGCTCGCCGCGCTTGGACTGCTCGGCCTCGCGCGACGGCTGATCGCCGAGCCGAAGAGCGGGTTCAGCTATATCGCCGTGCTGGTGGTCGTGACCGCGTTGCCGTTCGTGCTCGTCCAGCCGATCCTGCGCTATCGCTACCTGATCTATGTGCCGATGACGTTCTACGCGGCGGACCTGGGCGTCTGGGCGCTGAGCCTGTGGCCTCGGGCGCGGGTGCTGGTCGACGCGGTGGAGCGCTGGTGGACGTCAGCCGATAGCTTCAACGCGGGCCTCACCCCAGCGCCTTGACGATCTCCTCGACCATCTTCTTGGCGTCGGCGAGCAGCATCATGGTGTTGTCGCGATAGAACAGCTCGTTGTCGACGCCCGCATAGCCGACCCCGCCCATCGAGCGCTTGATGAACAGCACCGTCTTCGCGCGCTCGACGTCGAGCACGGGCATCCCGTAGATCGGCGATGTCTTGTTGGTCTTGGCCGCCGGGTTGGTGACGTCGTTCGCGCCGATCACGAACGCGACGTCGGTCTGCGCGAACTCGCCGTTGATGTCCTCCAGCTCGAACACTTCGTCATAGGGCACGTTCGCCTCGGCGAGCAGCACGTTCATGTGCCCGGGCATCCTTCCTGCGACCGGGTGGATCGCGTACTTGACGCGCACGCCCTCCGCCTTGAGCCGGTCGCCCATCTCGCGCAGCGCGTGCTGCGCCTGCGCCACCGCCATGCCGTAGCCGGGCACGATGATGACCTGTTCGGCCTGCTGCATCAGGAACGCGGCGTCCTCCGCCGAGCCGCGCTTCCACGGTCGGTCGACGGCTGAGCCGCCGCCCGCGCTCGCCTCGGTCGCTCCGAACCCGCCCGCGATGACGGACAGGAAGCTGCGGTTCATCGCCCGGCACATGATGTAGCTCAGGATCGCGCCCGATGAGCCGACCAGCGCGCCGGTGATGATCATCGCGCTGTTGTGGAGCGTGAACCCCATCGCCGCCGCCGCCCAGCCCGAATAGCTGTTGAGCATCGACACCACGACCGGCATGTCCGCCCCGCCGATCGGCACGATCAAGAGGAAGCCGATCGCGAAGCTGAGCAGCACGATCAGCGCGAAGACGAGCGGGCTCTGGTCGGTGACGAAATACGCGACCAGCGCGATGATCGCGGCGAGCGTGCCGAGGTTGATGACGTGGCGCGCGGGCAGCAGGAGGGGCTTGCCGCCCATGTTGCCGTTGAGCTTGAGGAATGCGATCACGGAGCCCGAGAAGGTGATCGCGCCAATCGCGACGCCGAGCGCCATCTCGACCCGGCTGACCGGGTGGATGACCGCGAAGGGCTGGCCGATCATCGGCACGACCAGGTCGGCGATGCCGAACGCCGCCGGGTTGAAATACGCCGCGACGCCGACGAGCACCGCCGCGAGCCCGACGAGCGAGTGAAACGCGGCGACGAGCTGCGGCATCGCGGTCATCGCGATGCGGCGGGCGGTGACGAGACCGATCGCGGCACCGAGAGCGATGGCCAGCAATATTTCGCCAAC
>CAXSEO010000091.1:0-7684 GCA_964235525.1 uncultured Sphingomonas sp.
GCCCGAAGCTCGGCCGCGCGCGGACGCGCTCGGCATGGGCGAGCAGGCGCGGGTAGTCCTCCAGCGGAAAGCCGCCGATGCGGGCCGTGCTATAGGCCCAATAGACATAGGTATCGACGATCGACCAGCGATCGCCATACCACCAGCCATCATCCCCTACGCGCGCGGCGATGGCGTCGCACTCCTTCGCGAACTTGATCAGCCCGTCGGCTTTCACGCCCGCAGGGTCGCCCTGCGTCCATTTGAACGGCGCGCGCACCTGGCGCACCTCGGGATGCAGCGTGCTCGCGCACCAGATCACGTCGCTCGCGCCGCGCGCCGCCTCGATCGATCCGTCGCTTCCCGGCAACAGCCCGGCCTCCGGGTGACGATGGTGAAGGAACAGCAGGATTGCCGCGTTCTCGGTCAGCAGCTCGCCGTCCACCAGCAGGGCGGGCACCTTGCCCTTGGGGTTGATCGCCAGATAATCGGCCCCGCTTTGATCACCCGCCGCGAGGTTGAGCGTCCGGTCCTCATAGTCGACGCCGGCCTCCTCGAGCGCGGTCATCGTCACGCGCGAGCAGGCGCCCGGCGACATATACAGGGTAAGCTTGGTCACGCGTCTCTCCTTGAGCCTCGATCAGGCCCGCTCGTCCTCAACCATATTGCTCAGCCGACCAACACCCTCGACCTCGACCACGACCGTCTGACCCGGCTTGAGCCAGTTGGGCGGCGTCATCCGCGACCCGACCCCGCCCGGCGTCCCCGTCGCGATCACATCGCCGGGGCGCAGCCATGTCAGCGTCGAGCAATAGGCGATCAGCTGCGGGATGCTGAAAATCATCCGGCTGGCGCGCGACGATTGCCGCTGCTCGCCATCGACATAGCTGGCGAGCGCCATGTCCAGCGACCCAATCTCGTCGGGGGTCACCACCCATGGACCCATCGCCCCGGTGCGCCAGAAGTTCTTGCCCGAGGTGACGCTGTGCTTCTGATACGCACGGACGCTGCCGTCCATGAAGCAGCTGTAGCCGCTGACATGCGCCATCGCCGCGTCCTCGGCGATGTAGCGCCCCTCGCGACCGATCACGATCGCGATCTCCGCCTCATAGTCGAGTGTCTCCGACACCTTCGGTCGGATGATCGGCTGCCCATGCGCCACCAGCGTGTCGAGCGTACGCTTGAAGATGACCGGAAACTGCGGAACGTCGGAGCTGATCTCGGTCAAATGCGCGTGATAGTTGAACCCCGCGCAAAAGATCTGCGCGGCCGGATCGATCGGTACCGCAAGCGTGACGTCCGCGAGCGGGACGGACTCGGTCGATGCGTCGAGCAGGTGCTCGAGCTCGCCCGCGCCCTTGCCGCCAAGCGTGAACGCGGTCGCGTCCGCCGGTCCGGCGTGCCAGCCTCCGATCAGGCGCACCTCCTCGTCGACCAGCACGCCCTCCACCGTCGCGCCGCCGCGTTCAACCTTGACGAGCTTCATGGTCCCTCCCTGGTCAAAGCGGCTGGCTCAGAACTTCGGAAAACCCGGCGCCCCGCCGGCATCAGTCGTTTCCCGATTGTTCTCGAAGCAGGACGCGTCGTCGAGGATCTGCCATTTCGGATCGGTCTTGCGCGCCCAGATGTTGGTGGTGGTCACCGGCTCTGTGAACGCCGCCGGATCGTAGAATGTGATGCTGACGTGCAGCCGGTCGGGCGCGACCCGCCGCACCGTCCATTGCAGGTGCAACTGGTCGCTATGCGGCCAACGCTGCGATGTCAGGCCCGTCTCCGCCTTTATCGCCACCGTGTCGACGTACAGCGTGTCGCCGGCCCAGTAACCGATCGAATGGCCGTTATCGCTGAGCGCAACATCCTTGGGATGCGCGCGCCCGTCGGTCCAGATCACGACCGGGAACGTGTTGTTCATGAAGAACGTGACCTGGCCGGGCGTCTGGACGATCTCGTCCGGATACGCCTTCGACACGAGCATCCGGGGAAGACCGAACGGTCGACATTGCGCGCTGGTATCTCCCAACGCCCGACCCTTCTTCGCCGCCGCGATCCGGTCGTCGTATATCTTCTGATAGGCTGGCGTATAGGGTAACGGGAAGGGCGACAGATAGGAGCCAGGACGCCCGTCCATCGGGCCGCGATTCGGCTCGAACGCCACGCCCGGCTCACCGGTCATCTGACCCAGCCACAGCCCGGAGATATCAGGCGCGGCGGGGTCGCCCTGGTAGGAAACCCCCGGTGGCGGCCACACATCCGGCTCGGCGGCGCGGGCCATCGCGGCCGAGGCAAGCGCCAGACCCACGGTCAGCGCCCGTCCCACCACCGCGAGCTTTGCTCTTTTGTGCATCTACGATCCCTCACAGCCGACCCGGGCGAGCATATCGACCCCGCGCGCGGCAGGGTCGACGCGCGGATCAGGGCGCGCCGATGATCTTGTTACGCTCGCCAAGCACCTTGCCATTCGGCAGCTGGACCGCGTCGAGCGCGCCACCATTCTGCCCGCTCTTGAGCGGTGCCATGAACACGGTGACCTTGTCGCCCGGGGCCATCGACCCCTTGGTGAACCCCTGCCGCCGCAGCAGCCCGGGATTGCCGCCCTCGATGCTGTATTTCAGCGGCTCGCCCTTGCCGGTCGGCACCACCAGGTACAGCCAGGTGTGCGGGCTGGTCCATTGCCATTCCTTGACGGTGCCCTTCAGCGTCACCTCGCGATTATGGTCGAACATCGCATAGGAATGATGCGCGTCCACCGCGCCGGGCAATGCCGCCGCGAGCGCGAGGGCGGCGATGACGATCTTCTTCATGGCTTTCTCCAGCATATCATGGCCGTACGCAGGCCTGTCTCGATCAACGAACGTAGATGTCCGGGTGATAGTCGGTCTTGGGCGTGCAGATGAACTCCCTCGGTTCCCAGAGCGGGTTCGGTGACGCCCGATAGGTAACGGTGGAGACCAGCGGCCGCGTGTAGGCGGTCGGGTCGGTCAGGGTGACGGTGACCCGCAGCGTGTTCGCGTCGACGCGGTGAAGCCGCTCGCTGATCTTCAGGTCGTCGCTGTGCGGCACGCCGGTCGAGTCGATCGGCTGGTCCTTGATGCCGATGATCTCGGTCACGAGATCGCCGCCTTCATAGCGGCCGCGAGCGTTGCCGTTGGAGAAACTCTCCAGGTCCTTGGCGTCCGGGAACGGGTGGCCGTCGAGCCAGATACGGCGCACCGGCGCGCTGTCGCGGTACATCATCACCCGCCCGGGGGTCTGGATGATCAGCAGCTCGCTCTTCGTCCCCGTCATGTAGCCCGGCATGCCGGGCGGGAGGCAGCCGATGATCGGATCGTCGGTGCGCTTGCCCGCCGCGGCATCGGCAACGCGCTGGCGCCAGATGTCGGCATATTTGCCCTTGAGCGGCGGCGGCCAGGGTCCCCAGCCCTCCTTGCTGGCATTCGGGGCGGCGGCCGGATCGACCCGAACCCAGACACCGCTGATATTGGGAGCCTTGGGGTCGCCGTACCAGCTCAGCTTCTCGGGCGCGAGCGGCGCGGGCGCGGGGGACTGCGCCGGCCCGGCGGACGGTGCCGCGAGCGCAACGGCGGCAGCGGCGAGCGCCATCGACCAGCGGCGTGATGGTGTATTGGCAACGTTCATCGATCCACCCTCATCCACATCCTGTTTTGTCATGCCGCCTGCAGCAAGGCCGCGCGCAGCACCCGCCTGCCCTGCACCGGACCCGCGTCGATACCAAGCACCACGCCGGGGTCGACCGAACCGACACGTTCCGCCTCGATCTGCTGCGCTTCCAGCACCGTCTTGTCCTGATCGAAGGTCTCCAGCACCGAATGCCGGATCACGTTCGTCAACGCCGTCTCCTCGACGCGGATGTTGCGCGCGTGGCCCCAGAAATAATGGCTCGACGAGCGGGTCTCGGGCGTGATGAGGTTCAGAATGCGCGCCTCGAACCCACGCGCGAGGTCGCCGCTGCCCGCCGGCACCGCGCCCACCTCGATCACGCAGAAGCCGGGCGGGGTGTAGAGCGTCGTCTGCCAGCGATCGATCGGCCCGGTGAAGCCCGCCAGCGCGACGAACTGCGGCGGCGGCGCGCACCCCGGCATCTCGCGGTGCGCGCGCACCGTCCGCTTGTCGAGCACGCTGACCGACACCGGCGAGTCGGCGACCGCGGAGGTGCCGATCGTCTCGGGGTGCACAAATGTCTCGTGCGAGAGGTCGAGCAGATTGTCGACCAGGAACCGGTAATCCGCCCGGATATGGTGATAGCCCTCCGCCACCGCCCAGTCGGCGGCGTCCATCCAATGGAAGTCGGGCACCAGCGCCGGGTCGGCCAGCTCGGCATCGCCCATCCAGATCCAGACGAGCTTGTGCTTCTCCACTGTGGGAAACACCCGCACCCGCGCCTTGCCGGGGATGATCGTCTGGCCGGGGATGCCGAGACACGCGCCGGTCGGACCGAAGCGCATCCCGTGGTAGCCGCACTGGACGACATCGCCGTCCAGTCGACCGAGCGACAGCGGCACATAACGGTGCGGGCAGCGATCCTCCATCGCGGTCACCGCGCCTCCCTGTTGGCGGTACAGGATCAGCGGTTGCTCCACGATCGTGCGCTTGAGCAGCGCGCGACCGACCTCGGCGGAGAACGCGGCGACCTGCCAGCAATTGGTCAGGAACTCGGGAGGGTCGCTCGCGGGTGACAGCTTGACCATCGCGTTCATCGTTGGCTCTCCGGCATCCGCACGATCAGCCCGTCGAGCGCGGCACTCACCGCGATCTGACAGGACAGGCGCGAGTTGGGCTTGGCGTGTTCGGCAAAGGCCAGCATGTCAGCTTCCATCTCGTCCGCAGGGCCGACCCGGGCGAGCCAGCCATCGTCTATATAGACCTGGCAGGTCGCGCACGCGCAGGCACCGCCGCACTCGGCGTCGATCCCGGGAACGCCGTTGTTGACCGCCCCCTCCATCACCGAATGCCCGTCCGCGACCTCGATCACATGCTCGGCCCCGCCGAACTCGACATAGGTGATCCGCGCCATCGCAATCACCCCCGCTCCGGCACTGGCGTGCGCACGCCGGGGCCGGAGGACAGGCCGGGCACCATGCTGCCGAGCACGCCGTCCTTGCCCAGGAACTGATGCTTCAACGCCGCCGCAACATGCAATCCGATCAGCGCGGCGAACAGATAGGCAAGCAGCATGTGCGTGGTCGCCACGCCCTCCTCGACCGTGTGCCGACTGGCCAGCGACAGGTCGTGAACCACGCCGATGTGCGGCAGCGGAATGAGACCGTACAGTAAGGTCGGGATGTTGAGCAGGCTCGCCGAGACAATGATCCAGCCGGTCAACGGCATCACGATCATCAGCCCATAGAACAGCAGGTGCGCCGATTTGGCGCTTACCCGCTCCCACCGCGGCATCGTCGCGGGATAAGCCGGCGGCTTGTGCGCCAGCCGCCACGCCACCCGCAGCACGGTCAGCGCGAGCACGGTGATCCCGACCGACTTGTGGAGCTGGAACAGCGCGAACTTGCTCGCGCCCTCCGCGCCGCCCATCCGCCAGCCGAGCACCAGGTTCGTGAGGATAGCGGCGGCGATCAGCCAATGCAGCGCGATCGCGACGCGCGTGTAGCGGCGCGCTGTGGTCGGCCCCCCAGAGAAGGTCGCCCGCGTCGCCACCTCAGCCGCGCCTCGCCACGAGGTCGATCCCGACCTGGACCGCGAACGGCACGGTGTCGGCGGACGCGAACTGGCCCTGTCCGACGCCGAACGCATGGCGGTCGATAACGGTTTGCCCGTGCATCCGCGCCTGATCACCGGTGATCGCGAGCTTGAAGATGAGGGCGAGCGGCCGGGTGACGCCGCGCATGGTCAGCGTCCCCGCCGCTTGATAGCGACCGCCGCCAAGGTCCTTGAACGACTTCGCGGCGAAGGTCGCCTGCGCGAACTTGGCGGTCGCGAACCAGTCCGCGCCCGGCATCGCCTGGTCCTTGTCGCTCGCCCCGGTGCGCGCGGAGGCCATCTCGACGCGCACCGTCACCGACGACCCAGCCAGGTTCTTGGGGTCGAAGTGGATTTCGGCGTTCCAACGGCCGAACGACCCGGTGAACGGCGCACCCCCCGAGCTGCTCTGGAACTGGATACGCGACGCCGCCTTGTTGACCGTCCAGGCGGGAGCGACTGCGGTCGCCGCCGCGACCGCGCCGGGCATGACGCCGACAGGGGCCGCCAACGCAACCAGCGCCAACCAACTCATCCACCCTTTGCTCGACGTCCTCATCAACATTCCCTTCGCCAGGTCCTTCAGAACTTCGCCGAGACACGGCCGCCAAAGGTCCGCGGCGGCGTGGTAAACGCGGCCACGATACCGCCAAAGGCGACTGGCGCCGCGAGCAGCCGGGTGTTCTCGATATTACGGACGAAACCGGCGATCGACCAGCGGCCGTTGGCCGGCCCGAACGACAATAGCGCGTTGGTGGTCCAGCTTGCCCGTTGCAGCTGCTCGGTCGCATAATCGAAATAGGTGTAGCGACTGGTCTTGTACTGCGTGTCCGCGGTCGCCACGAGCTTATACTCGCCCAACGGTATCGTCTGTTGTCCGGACAGGTTCACCGCCCAGGTCGGCGAGTTATAGGACGGCAGCCCCGAGCAGTTGACGTTGTAGAACGGAACCACGCCCCGGAAGGGCGCCACCGACGACGGCGTGACCGCGCAATTTGTATAGGGATAGCCCAGCGCCGTGTAGGTGAAGCTGTCGTCCCGCGCATGGAGGTACTGGACGTCAGTGCTGATCTGGGTGGTCGGCGTGACGAGCACTCGCCCCTCCACTTCTACGCCCTTAATCGTCGAGCGCCCGAGATTTTGGGTGTAGCTGCCCGGGCGATTGACCTCGTCGACCGCGGCATGAGCGACCTGCTGGTTCTGGTACTTCCAGTAGAATCCCTCGACATTGAACTGGACGCGGTTGTTGAAGAAGCGGTTCTTTGAGCCTACCGTGTAAGCGGTGAGGACCTCCGGCTGATAGACCGCAGGAATGGTGGCGTTGCTGTCGACAACGACGGCGGTGTTGAACCCGCCCGACCGAAAGCCCCGCTCAGCGCTTGCATAGAGCAACGATGCCGGCCCCAGGTCGTATTCAACCGCGCCCCGCCACGTCACCTTGTTTTGACTCAGCCGGTAGTTGAAGAACACGTCGGAGCGCGAGATCAAGGTGTTCGGCGTCGGCCCGGGGATCACCACCGCGGTCGTCGGCGACGCGCTCTGGGTCAGGGGAACGGCAAACGGCTCCGATGTATAGAACGGGACCGCAGTGGGCAGGATGGCGGTCGGGCAGGTGAAGCCCGGCCTGCAGGTCTCGGCGATCGTGATGTAATGCGAGTTCAGCTGCTTGTTGTCCTGCGTGTAGCGGACGCCGCCCACCACCCGCAGCTTCGGCGTCAGGTGCGCGGTCAAGCGCAGGAACGGCGCGTAGGATTGCGTGTCCTGGACCGACGGCTGCGCGAAATTCCCGCTGCTGCCGCTGGTGATCGTCCCCGCGTTGAGCCTGGAGTCCTCATTGTAGTAGAAGAACCCCAGCGTGTAATCGAGCAGGCTCACCTTGCCGGCGAAGCGGGTCTCGACGCTGTACTGAATGTCCTTCTGATCGTTGGCGATCGGAAAACCGCCGCCCGGATTGAGATTCACCACATGGTCGAACCGCACCGCCGGAATGATC
>CAXSEO010000092.1:0-7680 GCA_964235525.1 uncultured Sphingomonas sp.
TGCGACCGGGTCGAGATAGCGTTCCTCGATCGTCGGAAAGTCTTGCCCGCGCGCCAGGTCCGCGACGACCCGCGCGTACAGCACCCCTTCGCGCCAGCGCGGCATCAACGCCCTGACCGCGCGCAGCGACAGGTGACCGCGCAGCGGAAAGATCTCCGCCTCGGCCAGCTCGGTGATCGTCACGAAGCGTTTGAGCGCGGGCATTGCGGCGGCGCTCGCATGATAGTGGACGCGCTTGGAAATCCCCGCATGGCCGAACATATTCATCGCCACCGCCTGCCGCAGCACCAGCGCGGGGAACTCGACCCGCATGTCAAAACGGTCGAAGTCGGCTTCTGTCACCGAGCGTGTGGTGCCGCCGGGCAGGTCGATCGCAAACCCGTCGACGCGCTTCTCCGAGCGGGCGACCAGCAGCACTTTCTTGCCCTTGAGCGGCCGCATCAGCGCGCCGGGCACCTTGCGCGACAGGTCGGCGAAGAAGCGCTCCACCTGCTTGAACGGCACCGACACGCGTGCCTCCAGCGCGGCCTGCTTCCGCATGGTGGGCTGCACCCGCTCGCGGTACTCGGCGATGCGCTGGTCGCGATTCTCGAACCAGTCGCCGTTCTGGAGCTCGAATCCGTGCTCCGAACTCCACTTGTCGCCGGGCGTCATGATCTGCACCCGCGTGTCGAGCCCGCGCTCACGGCGAAACGCCTCAAAATGATCACGCACCGCCAGCGGGGTCTGCACCAGCGCGTTCATGGCATAGACGTCGTCGTGGAGCAGGCACGAATTGGACGCGAACGGGATCGCATAGCGCGGCTTCACCCGCGCCATGAACAAGGCGAACGCGCGGAGGTAATGGTCGTTGTCGTCGACCTCCTCATCGGGCGCGTCGGTGACGTGGAAGCAGGCACGCGGGTTGGCCGAGCTGTGGCTGCGGAAGCAGAAGTCGACCTTGGGGAAGCGGTGGAGGATCTGCGCGAGCGGCGCGCCCGCGAACTTGGCGTCGTTGGCGTTGAGCAGTACCTGGTTGCCCGCCTCGATCACCACCGCGCTGTCGGTGATGATGGGGCTGAAATGGAACGACGTGACTGCCAGCTCCGGGCCGAGCACCACTCGCTCGCCATGCCGCACCTCACGCACGTTGGTGCGGCCAACCGCCTTCAGGTCGCGCGTCATCCGCTCGTAGCGGTCGTACGGCACGAGGATGGGCGTGTCGGCCGGAAACAGCCGCAACGAATCGGCCTGGAAATGATCCCAATGCAGATGGGTCAGGTAGATGAAGTCGGGGCGGAGGCTCTCGACCAGCGATCGCGGTACGGGCGGGTAGTTCCACCAGCTGCGCCAGTAGACGCTGCCGACCAGCCACGGATCGCACACCAGCTCGACGCCGCCCGCCGACACACGCAGCCCGGCATGGGAAAGGGTCTGGAACTCCATCGCTTACCTTTCCGTGGGCCGGCCTCTGGGGCGTATATAGGTTGCTGCCCCGCCCGACAAAGGGTGGAGCGCGCGTCAGACGGCGATGGAGTCGGTGACGACGAACGACATCAGCTTGCCGTCCGACCGGCGCGACAGGCTGGCCTCGCTGTGCTCGGCGTCGCCGACATGGCGGCGGTAGAGGATGCGGTCGTGGAGGTCGCAGTTTGCGGCGTAGAAGATGTCGCGAGCGATTACGCTCCGCGCCATGTGCCAGTCCACCGGGTCGGCGGCGGCGCGCGCCTCGCACAGGTCGGCGATCATCGGGTACGCGGCGAAATAGAGCAGGCGGACGCCGTTGATGTCGTAATTGGGCTGGAGCGTGTACTCGGCCTCGAAGTCGCTCGCGCGCTCGTTGACGGCGCGGTGCTCGCGGAAGGCGGCGGCGAAAGCGGGCTGTTCGTCGAGGACCGGGATCGCGCAATCCTTGGGGATCGGCGGTTGTCCCTTGAGCAACGCCGCGTTCGACTCCTCCGCCGCGCGCTTGGTGAAGGTGCTCATCAGCTCGGCGTCGATATATCGGTCACTGGCCTGGTAGCGGATCGTACTGAAGAAGTAGCTGCCGCCATAGCGCGCGATCCGGCCCTCGGCCTCGAGCACATCGTTCTCGCGGAAGCCGGTCAGCGACACACTGGCGCGGAAGCGGATGCGGGTGAAGGTGGGGTAAAGCCGCGCGCCGTTGGCGTCCGCCAGCTCGCTCGACGGCGCGCCGAGCCCTTGCGTGATCAGCGCCCAATGCAGGTCGCCCATTTCCTTGAACAGCCACGATTCGGACAGGCCGCCCATCGCCATCTGCGGCATGTTGATCGGGTAAGTGCGGCGCATGGTCGTCACGCGCGGGCGGCCGCGTACAGGTCCAGCAGCTCGCCGAACGTCTCGGGGTACGCGATTTCACCGTCGCCGCCGAACGGATCGACGTCGAGCTCGCGCTCCAGCTCGATCACCAGCGTGGTGAAGCCGAGCGAGTCGAGCCCCGTGTCCGCGAGCGGCGTCTCGCGCCGGAGCGGCCCCGTGAAGCGGCCGCCCGACGCCGCCGCCTGTTTCAGCACTTCCGCGCCGATTGTGTCCTGGAGTGTCATCAGTGTCGGTCCTGGTGCATGGTTCGCGCGGCGCAGTAGCGTTCCTGCGTCCGCACCTCCAGCAGCCCGCGGTCGCGCAGCCGCGACACCTCGCCGATGATGGTCGCGAGCACGTCGAACGTGCTGGGGGCGCTGATGATGTTGTGCGGGTGCAGCCAAAGGTGAACCACCCCGCCATCAACGCCGGCGCGCTCCAGCATCCGCCGCCAGCGTAACGCCGTGACGGCCTTGGGCACGCGCCCGCGCGCGCCGAGGCGCCAGTTGAAGAAGAAGCCCGACGGAATCGCGATCGGCGCGGCGCCGGCGGGCGCATCCGGTTGCGGTCGCTGCGAGACGTCGAACTCGGACAGGAGATTGCCGAGCCGGCCGATCGGACCGACGCGCACGGGCAGGCGGTCGCGATAGCCGAGATAATTCTCGCGCCCGAGCTGGTCGGGATAGCCGACCAGGTTGCGTGGATAGACGAAGGTCCTGAGCGCAATCCCCTTGTCGGCCGCGACGGTCGACGCCGCCGCCACCTCTTGCGCCATCACCTCGCGCGAGACCATGCGCTCGTCGAGCGGCAGATGCGAGAAGCCGTGGCAGCCGGTCTCGTGCTGCCCATCCGCGGCGACCAGCTCCAGGAGCTCAGGCATCGACCAGCCTTCCATGTCCCCCTCCGCCTGCGCGGCGCGGAAGTTGACCAACCAGTTGCGCCCGTCGATTTCCTGGTCCTGGAACAGCTCGTCGCGCTCGCGTTGCTCCCGGGCGGTGAGCAGGAACGCCATCACGAACGCGAACGTCGCCTCGATCCGGTGCTCGGCGAACAGTGCCAGAAGTTGCCGGTACGCGCCGCGCAGCCGCTCGGTGGTGAGCCAGCGATGGTGGTCGGCGGTGAGGTGGTCCGCCATGCCCCATTTGCCCTCGCAGTCGAGCGACAGGATGAACGTGCCGGGCATCAGGTGAGCACCGTGTTGAACGCCTCGAAGCCAACGTCGCTCGCCGCCGCCGACAGTCGGAGGGCCGCGCCCGCGGTCTGGAAACTGAACGTATCGTTGCCGCGCATCCGCCACCCGTCCGCCCGCAAGGTGCGCGTCATGGCCGGGTCCGTGGAGAAGCACAACGCCACCGCCGCGCCACTAGCGCGCATCACCGCGCGCACCCGACCAGGCCAGCGCGGGTCCGCTCCAGCCTCCATCTCCAGCAATCGCGCGACGCGAAGCCCTCGTCGGAGCCCGAGTGAGATCACCGCCATCGCCGTCCTGTCGCGGGCCCGAACGAGCAGATGCTTCGGACCTTCCCCGTGGAAATATCGCCACGCCACGAGCGCGGGCGTCCAGTCGACGGCAACCGCCGCGTCGTCACCGCGCCGCATCGCGATAGCGAGCGATTGCACCGCGTCCTCGTCGGGGCGGCCCGTGATCAGCAGGTCGGGGAAGTGTCGCTGAAGCGCCTCGACGTCGACCACCACCGGGCCGGGCGCTCGCAGTCGCGCTCGCCCGACTTGGACCGCCACCGCAATGGGTGACAGCACCCGCATCAGCCACGCGCCCGCGTAGGGTTTGAACCCGAGGCGGCGATAGATCGCGTCGAGCGGCGCTTGCACCCCAGGCGCGAACCCCGCCGCGATATCCTTCACCGCGCGCCGGAGCAGCAGCACGCCCGGACCGGCCCGCAGCGCGGGCGCGACGAAATGGTTGTGAAGCACCGCCAACCTGTCGTCCCCGCCGCTGGTCAACGGCAACATCATCCGGTGCATACAGCCGACGATCTCGCCTCCCTGTCGCGCGACCAGGCAATCCGCAACGCCGCGCCCGGTCGGGTTGGCCCGATATAGCCAGTTGAGATACGCCCGATGCTGCTGATACCCTTCACGTCCGAACTCGGCGGCGGACGCGCGCAACAACCCGGCGACTTCGGTATCGGCATGCAACGGTCCGAACGAGATCAACAACAACTCCGAAACAGATTGCGCCACGTCGGGCGAGGGGTCGACCGCTGGACCGGCGTCAACGTAGCATCCGGTTTGTTCATAGCGAGCCTTGCGGGCGCGTCGACTCATCACGATCAGCAAAGACGAGGATGGTCTCACTACCGTCGTTCCCGTGTGCGGGTGCGATAGCAGGTGTGCGACCATACCGGACGTGCCGCGCCGCAAGCCTAGCTTGATCGGCGCGAACCCGGTCGACATAGGCTGGAGCGGATTGGGCAGGCGGCACGGAGGCAGGCGATGACGATCTCGCGCGACGTGCGCCCCCTTGACGTGGCGCTCGCGCACCGGACTGCCCGAGAGCGTGGGCCGTTTTGCGCCGTAGCGCGACGGATTGCCGCGCTGCTGACCCGAACCGGAGGGGAGGATCGTCGACGGGGACGCGTGGCGGCCGCGTTGCGCCGTCGACGGCTGGCGCTGGGCGATCGGCTGGGTCCGCGTACGTCGCTCTACCCCGGCGATGCGAGTGCCCCGCCAGACGCGATCAGGGCATTGCTGGTCAGTCACGACCTCGACGCGGCGGGCGCACCCAAGATCGTCTATGAGCTGGCGCTGTTGTTGCGGGACGCGGGCTATCTCGCGACGGTGCTCAGCCCCTT
This sequence comes from uncultured Sphingomonas sp., assembly GCA_964235525.1. GTDB lineage: Bacteria > Pseudomonadota > Alphaproteobacteria > Sphingomonadales > Sphingomonadaceae > Sphingomonas. The sequence continues at coordinate 5,112 of CAXSEO010000092.1, forward strand.
CGATGGCCCGTTCCGGCGCCAGCTGATCGCGGCGGGCATCGACGTGATCGTCGACCGTGACGCCTTGGCGGAACAGTCGCCCATCCTTGCCGCTCTTGTCGGTTCGGTCGATATCGCGTTGTGCAACACCGTCGTGACCGCAGCCGCGGTGCGGACGCTCGCGCCGCGCGTTCCGACCTTCTGGTACCTGCACGAGGTTTCACTATTGGAAGAGCGACTGAGAGGCGATCCACGTCTCGCGCCCAGCTTGGGGCTTCCCCATGCGGTGTGGGCAGGCAGCGAGCTTTCCGCCGCCCTGGCGCGACCGCATCGCGCGGACGTGGAGATCGTTCCATATGGACTGGACCCGCTCTCCACGGACGTTCTCGCGCCCCGACCGGGCGCGGGCGTCAAGATCGGCGTGTTCGGGTCGATCGAGGCCCGCAAGGGGCAGGACTTGGCGATGGAGGCGTTGTCGCTGCTGCCGGAGGCGGAGCGCGGCAGGGTCGACCTTACATTCTATGGCCGGGTGCTCAGCGATGCGCTCGCGGCGGATCTTCGCGAGCGCGCGGCCGGGCTGCCGGGGGTGACCTTCGGCGGCGAACTCGATCCGCGCGGTTACCTAGCCGCGATGCTGGGCTGCGATGCGGTGCTGGTGCCGTCGCGCACCGACACGCTGCCGCTGGTGTCGCTCGATGCGCTGGGTGCCGCGCGGGTGCTGATGTGCACGCCGACGACGGGCACTTCCGCCTATCTCGACCCAGGAGTCAGCGGCTTCGTCTCGTCGGCGACCGACGCCCGCGCGATCGCCGCGATGCTGTCCGAAGCGGTGGCGCGCACGGCCGACTGGCCCGCGATCGGCGAGGCGGGGCGGAAAGTGTTTGCGCGCTCCTTTTCCAAGGACGTGTTCGCGCACCGCGTGCGAGAAGCGTTCGCGGGCGCGCTCCCGGGGCGCGTCGAATGACCGTTGCGGGCAAACGGTGCCTGGTGCTCGGCGGTGGCGGGTTCATCGGCGCGCATCTTTGCCGCCATCTGGTCGAGGCGGGTGCGGATGTCGCCGCCTTCGGCCATCTGCCGCGCTACGCGCCTCCCTCCGTCCAGTGGCACGAGGCGGAGTTCGCGGACGTGCCCGCGCTTCGGCGCGCGCTTGCTGGCCGACAAAGGTTGTTCCACCTGCTCGGCGGCAGCATCCCGGCCCAGTCCAACGCGGACCCCGTCGGCGACGTCGAGGCGAGCCTGGTCCCGACCCTGCGGCTGATCGATGCCTGTCGCGCGGCAGGGGTCGAGCGGCTAATCTTCGCCTCGTCGGGGGGCACCGTCTATGGCGTGACCGACGCGGCCCCGGTACGCGAGGACGCGCCGACCGACCCGATCACCGCCTATGGCGTCAACAAGCTGTTGGTGGAAAAATATCTTGGCCTGTACCGGCATCTGTACGGGTTCGACTCGGTCGTGCTCCGTATCTCCAACCCCTATGGCCCGATGCAGACCGGGCATCGCGACCAGGGCGTGGTCGGCGCGCTGATCCGCCGAGCGCTGTCGGGTGACGCGATCGAGATTTGGGGCGAGGGCGACATCCTCCGTGATTTCATCCATGTCGACGACGTGGTTCGCGCGATGGTGGAGGCGGCGGAGTATGACGGGCGCTTCCGCCTGTTCAACGTCGGCTCGGGCGTGGGCCGGTCGGTTCGCTCGGTGGCGGAAGCGGTGGTTCGCGCGACGGGCGCGGATCCCGGCAGCATCCGCTACCTTTCCGGGCGGGCCGCCGATGTCCCGACCAACATTCTCGACGTGGCCAGGATCGGGCGCGAACTCGGCTGGACGCCCCGGATCGGCTGGGAGAAGGGGCTGGCCGACACGGTCGCCTGGGCGCGGGCCGCGCTGAACCCGTAAGCCCCGCGCCGCCGGCCTTCATCACGGCGAGGGTTCGCTCACGCCCGCGCGGGAGCGGCGCCCTCACGCCAGCGGCTCATCAGGACACGGGCTTCCTCGACCAGCGGGTGGCGTTGCCGGAGCAGCACCAGCACCCACAGCCCCACCCCGGCCGATACGGCCCCCATGACGGCGAGCAGCGAGACATGCGGGTTCCAGCGCGCGACCATCATCAGCGCGAGCGCGGGCGCGATCGCCGCCAGTGTCAGCAGGCACGCCTCCGCGTACAGCTCCACCATCCGGCGGTTGGTCGTGTCGGCCAGCCGGGGCAGGTGGCGCGCGTACAACAGCGACGACACCACCGCGTCGACGATCCCCGACGCCGCCACCGCGAGCAGGCCGATGGTGCTGCCGATGGTGGTCGTGGTGACGCCGAGGACCGAGCGGATCAGCTCCAACCGGGTCTGCGTCTTGAGCTCGCCCCGGACGACGAACAGCTCCCAGTTCATCGCGAACGAAAGCGAGATGAACTGCGCGACCAGCACCAGCGACAGCGGGACCGCTGCCCCGATCCACTTCTCGCCATAGAGCAGCAGCACCGCCGGCCCTGCCAGCACCGCCAGCCCGAGCAGCACCGGTCCCATCACCGCGGCGATCATGCGGAACCCGCGCAGGAACACGACGTCGAAGCGTCCCGTCTCGCGATGCGCTTGCGAGA
>CAXSEO010000093.1:0-7618 GCA_964235525.1 uncultured Sphingomonas sp.
TGCCAGACCGTCGCTCGAGCTCTCGCTTTGAGAAGCTCTGCCGCTCGGCCTCGTCGATAACTAGCGCGATTGAGCCTCGCGCACGTCGGCCCGACCGGTTATCGTTTGCTTCCATTTGTAGCATGCCAAGCGTCCCGACTTAGCGTTCCGAGCATCAACCTGCTTGGCGGTTAAGCGTTTCGCAAGAAAGAATATGCCACCGCACTGGAACGGGGCGCGATTCGCGGCGTTGTGGCGCACGATTTGCGCCAGGGTGGTACACCTTCTGCGCCAGGCCGGTGCAGTATACGTTCCACACTGGCGCACTTCCCGCTCCACGTCGCGCTAGCGTGGTACCAACTCTGCTCCGGGTTGGTTCTAGATGCGCTCCACTTCTCCAAGTTTCTGAAGCGCGTGGATCTTTTCTCGTGCTTTCACGAATCGGAGACGTTCTTCTGTCGCCGACGCACTCACGCGTCGGGAGATGGGGGAATGACCCTGTTGAAAACGAAGTTGGCCGGTATGGCCAAGGTCGGCGCGATTGTCGCGGCGGCCAGTATCGTCGGTGCGGAGGCCGCGCAGGCGGGCACCGACGCGACGTTCGGGACCGCGCTCACGCAGTTCACGAACTTCCTCTCCGGCTCGGGCGGTAAGGTCATCACCGTTCTCAGCCTTGCCGGCGGCATCGTCGGCTTGGCCTCGGGCCGGTTCTCGCTCGGGCAGATCGCGGTGCCGGTCGGCACCGGCGTCGCGGCCGGCACCGGTGTGCCGATCGTCACGTCGATGGTCACAGCGACCATCTGATCTGGGCGGGAGGGCAGTCATGACGGGCGATAAATACGCAATCGCGACGCGGCTGGATGATCCGGAGCTCATCGGGCTTTGGACGTTGGACGAGTTCCTGGCCATGGTGATCCCATTCGCCTGGGGCATCCTCTGCCAACATATCCTGATCGGTATCCTTTTTGCGGGTTTGGGCTGGTGGGCGCTTCGTAAGGCAAAGGCTGGCCGCGCCACGTCATGGCTGCTTCACCTCGCCTACTGGCATCTGCCGGCGGGTTTCGTGGGGCTTCGCTCCACTCCGCCCTCCTATCTTCGCATCCTGGCGGGGTAGTTCATGGACATCGCCTACTCGCATGCGGGCGCACAGCGCGTCCTGAAGCAGCGTAACATCCTCGCCGTGGGGACGGTCGGTCTGACGATCCTGTCGGCGGTGCTCGCGATCGCCGTCTCCACCCGCGATCGCGAGATCATCCTTCAGCCGGTCCTTCGTTCGCCGATGACGCTTTCCAGCGCGGGTGTTTCGAAGGAGTATCTCGAGGCGGTCACGCGCGACGCGGCCTATCTGACGCTGAACCGCACGCCGCAAAGCCTCGACTATTGGATGAACGCCGTCCTCGAGATGGTGCATCCGTCCGCCTATGGGCAAGTTAAGGCCGACCTTCTCAAGATCGTCAACGATCAGCGCGGGACGCAGATCGCCCAGTTCTTCTCGCCCGAAAGCATGCATGTCGACCCGGTCGGGCTGACCTCCGAGGTGTCGGGCATCCTTCACACGATGGTCGGCAAAACCGAGGTCTCCGCGGTCGCCAAGACCTTCCGCTATCGCTGGGTCTACAACGGCGTCACCCTCCGGCTGGTTCAGTTCGGGATGGTCGAAAAGGACGCCAAGTCGAAGGAGGTGGTGAAATGAACCCACTCGTCACGGGAGGGTGCCTCGCCCTGTCCTCCGGTCTGCTCGCGCGGCCACTCTGCTATGGCAGTCGCCTTCTGGGAGCCGCGCTCCTCACGGCCTGCGTGTTCGGCTTGGCCGAGCCCGCCTTTGCCGATCAGACGCTGATGGTTGCCGACAACAGCCGGGTTGATTGCATCGCGTCGTCGAAGGACCTGACCCGGATCAGTCTGGTCGGCGACGAGATCGCGAGCGTGTCGAAGGTTCAAACCGACAATCCCGTCGAAGACTTCTCGGTCGTCAACGAGCCGATCCGAGGTGACATCTACATCTCGGTCCCCGAAGGCTTCACCCCGAAGTCGCTGTCGTTCTTCGCAACGTCGAAGAAGGGCTATGTGTACAAATTCGCCTGCCGCCTCCAGCCCGGCGACGCGCAGCAGGTGTTCGTCGCCAACCCGGCGATCGCCAAGGAAGGCGAAGGCGCGCAGCGGACGGCCGCGGTCGAGACCGCCAACCCGCAGGAGGCGGCGGTTCGGCTGGTCCAGGCGATGTATTCGTCCGAGATCCTCGACGGCTACCAGATGCGCCAGCCGGTCAAGAGCCCGGCCTTTGTCGGCGCGCTCAAGGTGCAGCTCATCGCCGAGTACGCCGGCGCGACGCTGACCGGAAAGGTGCTGCGGATCGAGAACCGCGGCCACGATCCGATCACGCTCACCGAGGCGCAGGTCGGCCCCCCGTCCGCCGTCGCCGTCACGATCGCCGAGCCCAAGCTCGATCCTGGTCGCTCCACCACGGCCTATCTCGTCCTGCCCGCGAAGGGGAACTGACCGATGTTCGACAAGCTCAAGCGCCGACGCCGCGAGGAGCCCGCGGACGCTCTGAATGACGGTCTCTCGCCGATCGGGGCGGCGGGCGAGCCCGAGTTCGAACGGCTCGACGCGAACGAGGCGACGCGCAAGAAGCAGATGCGGATGCTTGTCGCGGGCGGCGGGGCCGCGCTGCTTGTCTGCACCTACTGGATCGTCAAGCCAGACGCTTCGGGCGGCGGCATCAAGGCGGCCGGGGTCACTCCCACGGAAATCAAGATTGCGACCGGCGACATGGTCAACCCGAACCTGGCCGACAAGGAATGGCAGGCGATGGCGGGCAACCGCCTAGACAGCCAGGACAACCAGCTGAAGGGTGTCCAGGCCAACTCGACGCAGCTCGCGCAGCTGCAGGCGCAGGTCGCCGCGCTCCAGGGTCAGAACGGCCAGATGGCGGAGGACGGCAAGCGTGTGCTGGCCGCCTATCAGAGCGAGAACGAGCAGCTCAAGAGCCAGCTCGGTCACCAGAAGACCGCGCCCGCGGTGCCGGTCCCGGGTCCGAACGCGCTCTACGGGCCGGGTTCGGCGACCTATGCGATGGCGGGCGCACCTGGCATGGCGGGATCGCCCAAGGGCGCGGGGGCTACACCAGCGTCGTTGGCGGGTGTGCCGGGATCGTTCGCTCGCCAGGTCAGGACGATCAGCTTTACCGGCGGCTCGGGCGGCAACGGCAAGCGCGCCGAGGCGACCGGGATCGTCTACTCGGACTCGTCCGACTATCTGCCCGCGAACAGCTTCGCGACCGCCAAGGTGATCGTCGGCGTCGACGCGTCGGCCGGGGTCGCATCGCAGACCGACCCGCTGCCGGTCGTGCTCCGCATCACCGGCCCCGCGCGGTCGGTCGCGGACAACGGTCGCGTGCTCACCACCAAGATCCAGGGCTGCCTGGTCAACGGCGCGGCGCGCGGCGACCTCTCGAGCGAGAAGGTCTATGTCAAGCTCCAGCGCATGACCTGCGCGCAGCCGGGCGGGCGCTACGCGGTGTCCGAGGTGAAGGGGTTCATCGCCTTCGCGGGCAAATCGGGAGTGCGCGGCCGCGTGGTGAGCCGCGAGGGCGGCCTTGTCACCCAGGCGTTCATCGCCGGTCTGGCGGGCGGCGTCGGCAAGGCGTTTTCGCTCAATACGCAGTCGCTGCTGAGCGGCGGCAACGTCACCGTCAACGGTCAGCGCCAGCAGCTCGGCGCGGGCGACATCGCGCAGTCGAGCCTCGGCCAGGGCGTCGGGACCGCGGCGGACACCGTCAGCAAGTACCTGATCGAGCGCGCCGAGCAGTACCAGCCGGTCATCGAAATGCCGACCGGGATCGATGTCGAGATCGTGTTTCTCGACGGCGCCTACGTCCGCAACTGAGGAGCCAAGACATGCGGTCATTCCTACTCGCGATGCTGGCGATGCTCGGAGGCGTCGCCGCGCACGCCGCGCCGACAGCACCGGCCAAGCCCATTCCTGCCGTAGCTACCGACCCCAAGGGGGCCACCGTCCTGGCCGCGCTTAAGACCCGCCTGCCCAAGACGACCATCACCCGGATCGACTGCGGGAAGATGACGGGCCTCTGCGAGGTCACCGCCGGCACCACCCTTTTCTATGTCGACGGCAGCGCGCGCTTCATGGTGATCGGCCGGGTGTTCGACATGCAGACGCGCCAGGACCTCACCACGGCGCGGCTGCTCGAGCTCAACCCGACGATGATGCTGGGCGGGGCGGCAAAGGCGGACGACGGCGATGTCGTCCAGGCCGATTATGCGGTCGGTCAGCAGCCTAGCGCCCCCAAGCCTGTCGTCGCGCAGAAGGTCGCACTCACCGAGCTTCCCAAGGCGGGCGTGATCAACTGGGGCAAAGGCGGGACCACCGCGCCCGCGGTGACGATCTTCACGGATTTCCATTGCGGCTATTGCCGCGCGCTGGTCGCGACGCTCGACCAGATTGATGTCCGGGTCGCCGAGCGACCGATCTCGGTGCTCGGATCGCGCGCGATCTCGAACGCGGTCTATTGCGCGCGCGCGCAGGATAAGGCGCGCCGCGCTGCCTATGCGGGCGAGCCGGTCGCGCCCGCGGAGTGCGACACCAAGGGGCTGGACGCGAACGAAGCGTTCGCCCGCGCGCACGGCTTCGCGGGAACGCCGATCCTCGTGCGCGCCGACGGCGCGGTGCTCGAAGGCTATCGCGCGAAGGAGGTCCTTGAGGCCTGGATCAAGGGAGGAAACGCATCATGAACCGCGCACTACCCGTGACCGTCCTGATCTGTTGCGCGCCGCTGGTCGCCTGCGCGACGCTCGGAACGCATGTGAAGGACAATTTCGCGTGCCAGGCTCCGGGTGGAACCTGCGCGCCGACCTCGGCGATCGACGACCAGGCGCTGCAGCAGCTGGTCGGCGATCCGGTAGGAGCCACTCCCGCCGGCCCATATATGGCCCCGCCCCCCTCACGCTCACCGGTGATCGCGGCGCGCGCCGGGGTCGACAAGATCCTCCGGGTCGTCTTCCCCGCCTATACCGATCGGCAGGGCCGGCTGCACGAAGCGAGCGCCATCCAGGCGGTCGTGCGAGTTCCCTATCCGACCAACCTGCCGAACGACACGGCGGTCGCCTATCATGGCCCGTCGCTGGGCGAGCTCGCCTCGGCCGCGCCGGAGGTGGCGTTCCTTTCGTCGAGCGCTGACGTTCCCTCGACGTCGACCGGCGCGCCGACCGCGAGCGCCGCGACGGTGGTGGGGGTGAGCGACTATCCGAGCAATGCGGCGATCGATGCCGCGCGCGCGAAGGCGCGCCAGACATCGGTCGCTGCCGCCCCGGCCCCGAAGACCAGTGTTCTCGCGGCCGTCACGCCGTCACCCCGCGTTCAGCCGATCGCGGCTCCCCGACCGACTCCGACGACCCCGGTCGCGATCGCAGTCACGAAGTCCGGCCCTGTGCTGGTGGCCAACAAGCCGGCGATCATGCCGGTCGGGAGCATCGTCCAATGAGCGGCATCATCGGAACGGTGATCGGCAACATCGTCGGCGACCGGAAGGCACCCGAGCGCCGGCGGCCCCAGGCAGCGGTGCCGATGCTCTCGCATTGGCTGCCCTATCGCAGCTTCGACCCCAAGACGAAGATCTACCACAACTCCGCCAGCCGCGAGTTCCTGCTCGAGGTCGCGCCCATGGTCGGCGCCGATGAGCGAACGGGCGACATCATCGCGCAATGCCTGGCCGAGGGTCTGCCCAGCGGCGCGTTCGTCCAGATCCTCAACTTCGCCAGCGCCCGGGTCGGCCAGAAGCTATGCGCCTGGTTCCTCCCGCGCTATTCGGCCGGGGGCATCTACGAGCTGATGGCCCGGCACCGGAACGAGTTCCTGACCGACGGCGTCTGGAAGTCACTCTCTGCCGATGCGCCCTTCCATGTCCGGCACTTCCGCGTGTTCCTCTCAGTCGGCGTCAAGGAAAGCGCGTCGACAAGCGATGCCGAGCTGCTCGCGATCCGCGACAGCCTCCAGTCCGCGCTGCGCTCGATCGAGGTCATGTCCAAGGTCATCGAGCCCGTCGAGCTGCTCGCGCTGATCGACGACATCAGCTCGCCCACGACCGCGCCCGGAGACGATCCGGTCAGCTATAACGAGTTCGACCCGATCGCAGATCAGGCGGTACGGCGCGACCTCGAAATCCGGCACTTCCCCGATCGCCTGGAGCTCCGCACCGAGCGGTTGCGTGCGACCGGTGTCGACAAGGACGGTGTGCCCGAGATTGGGGAACTCTACCCCGATATGTTCGAGGTCCGCTCCTACACCCCGCGCAATCTCCCTCCGAAATGGGCACCCTGGGACTGCGCCCGCCTGATCGGCGATATGTTCACCGACAAGCTGCGGCTTCCCTGCCCCGCGGTCACCACCCTGTGCCTCGCCTATCCCGACGAGGCCAAGATCGCGGGCAAGGCCTCGTACAAATACATGCGGACGACCAGCCTCGCGGACTCCAAGTCGTCGCGCTTCCTTCCCCAGCTCAAGGACCAGAGCCGCGAGTGGGCCTACGTTCAGGACTCGCTGCGCCAGGGCAACAAGCTCGCCCGCGCCTTCTACGGCGTCACAACCTTCTCGCCGCGGGGCCGCGGCGATGCGAACGAGCGGACGCTGAAGTCGATCTACAAGGCCTGCGGCTGGGACCTTCACAACGAGCGCTACATGCAGATGACGGGGTTCCTCGCTTCGTTGCCGATGACGCTCGCGTCTGGGCTCGGCGCCGACCTCGAGCGCATGAAGCGGATGCGGACCGTGCTCACCACCACGGCCGCGAGCCTCGCCCCGTTCCAGGGCGAGTATTGCGGTGGGCCGATCCCCCACCTGCTGCTGATCGGGCGGCGCGGCGAGCCGTTCTTCTGGTCGCCGTTCGAGAACGGCGCGGGCAACCATAATGTCTGCGTGTTCGGGAAGTCCGGCTCGGGCAAGTCGGTGGCGCTCCAGGAGATCAACTCGGCGCTGTGCGGCGCGGGCGCGCACGTCATCGTCATCGACGATGGGCGCTCGTTCGAGCACTCGGCCAAGCTCCAGGGCGGCAGCTTCGTCGAGTTCACGCTGTCGTCGGGCTTCTGCATCAACCCGTTCTCGATGATCGACGAGGAGGCGGCGCGGGTCGACGAGGACTACCGGCTCGATTGTCTTGCCATGCTGAAGTCGATGGTCAGCCAGATGGCCCGGCACGTCGACCGGCTCAACGACACCGAGCGCGGCCTCATCGACGGCGTCATCAACGAGGTATGGGACGAGCATGGTCGCCGGGCCAAGGTCGATCATATCATCGATGGCCTCGCGGGCATGGACGATCCGCTCGCGGCCAGTCTCGCGACGTCGATGCGCCCGTTCAGCTCGCGCGGCACCTATGGCCGTTTCTTCGAGGGCCAGGCGACGTTCCGCCTCGACGCGGACCTGACCGTGTTCGAGCTCTCCGACCTCGCCAGCCGCGAGGAGTTGCGGTCGGTCGTCCTCACCGCGATCATGTTCATGTCGAGCCAGGCGATGCGCAAGCTCGACCGGTCGCGGCCCAAGGCGCTGATCATGGATGAGGCCTGGCAGATGCTCAAGGGCGGCTCGATGGCCGACTTCGTCGAGAACTATGCCCGTACCTGCCGCA
>CAXSEO010000094.1:0-7605 GCA_964235525.1 uncultured Sphingomonas sp.
CGGCGGCGCACGCGGCATCGGGGCGGGGATCGCGAAGCGGCTCGCGGCGGACGGCGCGGACGTGGCGATCACCTTCGCGGGCCGCGAGGATGCGGCGAGCGAGGTGGTGCGCGCGATCGAAGCGGAGGGACGCCGCGCGTTCTCATTCCAAGCCGACGCGGGCGACCCGGCGGCGCAGGCGCGCGCGGTGGGCGAAGCAGCGGACGCGCTCGGCGGGCTCGACATCCTGGTCCACAATGCAGGTATTGCGCGCATGGCCCCGATCGGCGCCGAGACGCGCGAGGATTTCGAGCGGCTGTTCGCGGTCAACGTGTCGGGGGTCGCCGAGGGTACTCGCGCGGCGGTGGCCCGGCTGGCGGATGGCGGGCGCATCATCATCGTCGGCAGCGTCAGCGCGCATTGGGCGGGCTTCCCGGGAGCCGCGAGCTACGGCGCGACCAAGGCGGCGGTGGCGGGGCTGGCGCGCGGCTGGGCGCGTGACCTCGCGCCGCGCGGCATCCTGGTCAACGTGGTGCAGCCCGGACCGATCGCCACCGATCTCAACCCCATCGACGGCGACTTCGCCAAGGTGCTCGTGCCGATGGTCCCGCTCGGCCGTTACGGCCATGTCGACGAGGTCGCTACGGTCGTCGCCTTCCTGGCGAGCGACGGCGCGAGCTTCATCACCGGCACGACCATCGCCGTCGACGGCGGCATGACGATCTGACGTTCACAGCCGCCTCGCGCGCCCGCTCACGCCGCCGTCGGCGCGGGCGCGGCGCGCAAGCCGCTCCAGTCGAGGCGACACCCGCTCGCCTAAAGCGTGACCACGACCTTCTGCGCCGACACACCCTTTTTCTGTATCTCAAACGCGTGCGCGACCGAGGACAGTCCCTTGCCGACGACCAATGGCGGCGGCGCGGCACGATAGTCTCCGGAGGCGAGCGCGCGCGGCAGGAAGTCGACAAAGATCATCGGCCCCACTTCGTTGTGGAGCAGCGTGACACCGTTGACGAACTTGACGCGGACCCCGCGTCGGCGGGCGCGGATCATCACGCCGACATTGCCCGCGACAAGCCGGATCAGCTTGCCCGCCAGCCATCGCCGCTTGCCGCCCCGCGCGGGCGCGTCGTCGAACGACACGGGCGTGCTCGCGATCGAGACGAACTTTCCGCCCGGGCAAGCTCCGACGACGTCGATGCATGGCGCCGCTGCTCCGGCTCCGATCGCCAGCGCGCCCGCGAGCGTACGGCCTTGCAGCGCCCGAACGATGTCGCTGACGACCGAAGGAGCGCGATAATCGAACGCCTGTACCGCCCCGAGCTCACGAACATAATCGTGGTTGCGCGGTGATGCGGTGGTGAACACCTCATAGCCTGCGGCGACCGCGAGCTGAATGGCGTTGCTTCCCACGCTGGTCGAACCGCCCCACACCAGCAGGGTCTTGCCGGTGCCTTGCGCCGATCCGTTCGGGTGGTCGAGGGCGAGGTAATCGGTTTGAAAAAGGCCGCTCGCCGCGGTCGATACCGCCAAGGGAAGCACTGCGGCATCCTCATACATGAGCGCGGGCGGAAGCGGCGCGGCCATATGCTCGCGCAGCAGCACGTAGTTCTGGAACGCATCCTCGGCGGAGTCATTGACCGCCTTGTCCTGACCCACGGCCAGCCCGACCACGCGATCGCCAACGCGAAAGCGTGTCACTTCCTCGCCGACCGCCACCACCTCGCCTGCCACGTCCCAGCCGAGCACCAGCGGGTATTTAAGCCAGGGAAAGATCAGACCGCCAACCAACTGTACGATCCAGTCGACCGGATTGACCGCGATCGCCTGTGCCTTGACAACGATCTGCTTACCGCCAGCCTGCGGAAACGGAACCTCGGCGATCTCCAGCGCGGCACCCTTGGCGGGCAGCCGGACGGCCTGGTTTGTGGGCATTCAGTCTTCCTCGCCAATGTTCATCGGCGAACTATTAGCTCCCGTCCGTCGCACACTCTTGATGTGGGTTATGTGATCTGGCCGCGCAGGCTCAGCGCGGTATGCGTCTTCCGGAATAGCTCGGGCGACGCGATTGAGTCCGCCTCAGATCACGTCGAGTATCAGCCCCAGGTCGCGGGCTTCGGTCGCCTCGATATACCAGTTCGCGGTCGCCTTGGCGCGCAGCTCCTCGAATCTCACGCCCGACCCGGCGACGATGTCGCAGAAGCCCTCTTCCTGGATCATGATCGAATGCTCGATCTCGTGCAGCTTCGCCCTCAGCACGTCGGTCAGGGTCGACAGCGGGCCCGACAGCTGCACGATGCTCGTCATCGAGCGCTCGTGGAGCATCAGCCGGGTGTTGCGGGTCAGGAACCGCTTGTCGTTCGGGAACGCGGACATGAACGTCGCGCCCGCCGAATAGACCGCGACCTTGCCGAGGAACAGCGTCTCGCGCCCGGTATATTCGCGCAGCAGGCGGATGTCGTCGCCCATCGCGCGGCCTATCTCCGGGTCGCCGCCCAGAGTGGTAATCGCCACCACCAGCGGCCCATCCTGCGGCGCGTTGAACAGCTGGCCCTTGAAGTTGGTATACATCGCGTCGTCGACAGTACCGTGCAGCTGCACATGCGGGCGCGCGAGCAGGGGATAGTTGACGGCATTGCTGACGGAATCGGGCATGGCGCGGGGAATGCGCGGTGGGTGGAACGGTTCCGTTAGCCCCGCCCGCTCAGTGGTTGTGCTCCCTCGCCTTGCCCAGCGACGCCACCGAGGGCCGCCCGACCGGCGCGTCGGCCGGGGGCAAATGCGCCTCCAGCGCGCTCAGCCACGCGCCCGTCGCGGTGCCGATGCTGATCTGCGGTTGTGAGGGGATGATGCCGCCCTGCGCCTCCCACCGCCCGATCTGCGCGCGCGCCGCCTGCGCCGCCTGGGTCAGCGGCGTCGGCCCGCGCAGCGCGTGGTTGATCAGCGCATCGCCGAAGAAGGTCCAGTCATTGTCCGACTGGCAGCCGAACGAGGTCCGGTCCGCCGACGACGCGGTGACCACGACGCTGGTGGGCGACTGGAGCATCGGCACGAACGCGCCGGAGAAGCATGCGCTGATCATCAGCACGCGGTTTCGCAGGCCCAGCGTCTCCAGCATCGACTGGAGCCGGGTCGCTCCGATCGCCCCGAACCCGCTGTCGCCGTCGTTATAGACCAACCCCCACGGTGCGCCGTGGCTGGTGGTGTAGAGCACCAGCACGTCCTCGCGCGGGTCCATCACCTCCGCCACGCGCGCCAGCGCCGCCGCGAGCGACTGCGGCGTACCAGTCGGCAGCGCCTCGCCCCCGCGCCCGTCGGGGCCCGCCAGCACGATCGTCCGCCCGGTCGCGCCATAGCGCCGCGCCAGCACCCGCCCCGCCTCGCGCGCCTCGCGGGAGAAGACGGGGTCGCTGTCCAGCGCGACCGCGACCACGTAAGCGTCGACGACGCCCGCCCGCTGCGGCTGCACCGCGTCGAGCGCGCGCGACAGCCGGCGCTGTTGATCGAGCAACGCGCGCGGCGGCTGGTCGCGCTCGATCGACAGCCCGACATCGCCCGCATAGGTCGCGTCCTGGTCGCTGAGCCGGTCGAACAGCGGCGGCGGCAGCGTGTGCGCGGCGGGCACCTCCTGCGCGAGCGCGGGCGTGGCGAGGAGGGCGAGAGCGGCGAGGGCTCGAATCCGGGGGCGCATCGTGGCGAAGCGTTCCCGCCGCACCCCGGCAAGTCAAGCGGCAGCGGAACCAGCGCGACTCCCGCCGGGTTGGAGCCGGGAACAAAGGAAGCTCTCATGAAGATCAAACTCAAGCCGCTCGCCGAGCAGGTGATCGTGATCACCGGCGCGAGCTCGGGCATCGGCCTCGCCACCGCGCGCGCCGCCGCCGCCAAGGGTGCAAAAGTGCTGCTGGTCGCGCGCGCCGAGGCCGAGCTGCGCGAGATCGTCGCCGACATCACCCGGGCGGGGGGCACCGCGGATTGCTTTGCGGCCGACGTCGGCGACGCCGCGGCGGTCGAAGCGGCGGCGACGCACGCGGTGCAACGCTTCGGGCGCATCGACACCTGGGTCAACGACGCGGGCGTGGCGATCTACGCCAAGCTGCTCGAGACTCCGCTCGACGAGCACGAGCAGCTGTTCCGCACCAACTATTTCGGCGTCGTCAACGGTTGCGCGGCGGCGGTCCCCCGGCTCAGGCAAGCGGGCGGCGCGCTGATCACCGTCGCCTCGATCGCGAGCGACATCCCCAGCCCGATCATGGGCGTCTATTCCGCGTCCAAGTTCGCGGTGAAGGCGTATATGGAGATCCTCCGGATCGAGCTCGGCAACGCCGGGCTGCCGATCTCGGTGTCGATCGTGAAGCCATCGGGGATCGACACGCCGATCGCACAGCACGCGGCGGTGCACGGCGCGGAGGGCGAGGCGCAGGTGCCGCCGGTGATCTACGCGCCCGAGCTGGTCGCGGACGCGATCCTCGCCTGCGCGGTCCGCCCCCGGCGCGAGATCACCGTGGGCGGCTTCGGACGGATGGGCGTGCTGTTCGGCCAGCATTTCAAGCCGCTCTACGAGGCTTTGGCACCGAGCGACCCCGAACGGCTGATGGACAAGAGCAAGCGCCAGCCGACACCGTCCAACCTGTTCGGCAGCGTCCGCGCGGGCGAGGAGCGCTCGGGCGAGCACATGGCCAAGCCGTTCAGCCTCTACACCGCCGCCGCCAAGCACCCCGGCGCGACGCTGCTGGGCGTAGGCGCGGTGGTCGCGGGCGCGTCGCTACTGCTCTTCCGCGGCAGGGAGGAACCGCCCGTGCCGGCGCCAGCGCCACTGCCGCCGATGGACCCGGAGAACGACGCGATCGTCGAGGTGCTGGTAGTGGAGGAGCTGGTCGAGCTCAGCTGAGGCGTTAGCAGACCTCGGCCGTCGACGGCGGCAGCGGGCCGGGCGGGACGCGCGCGGGCGACAGGTAGTTGGGGTCGGCGGCGAGGTGGTGCGTGTCGCCGTACACCGCGCGCAGGGCGGCGGCGAGCGGCGGATCGTAGCCGGCGAGGTCGACGTTCGACAGCACCTCGCGGCTATCAAATGTGGCGACCGGCGCGTCGTCGAACCAGAACTGCGTCCCGACCGCCCAGTATTCGTCAACCGTCGTGGACGCGTACTCGCCCTTCCACCGCCCGGCGGCGAGCGCCCGTGCATAGGCGCGCTCGACTTGCGCGTTGAGCGCGGGGTCTGCGACCCGCGCCGCTTCGAGGATATCGTGCGCGAACTCGTGGACGAAGATCGTCTGCCCCCGATACCGGCTCGACGGCAGCCCGAGCAGGTCTTCCGCCGCGCCGGTGGTGAACACCCCCGCCATCCCGCGCGCGCGGGCGTTCCAGTAATCGCGGTCGGTCAGCCGCCCGATCCGCTCGTCATAATGCTTGCGCTCGCAGCGGGTGAGCCGCGGGTCGGTGCGCGCGGGCCTGGTCCACCCACGCTGCTCGGGCAGGTCAGTGGTTGCCTCGCTTTCCGCCATAACCGCCACCCGCTGCCCCCGCGCGACCAGCGCCCGCGCGAGGTCGGGGCGGTTGGCGAGCATCTGGGTGATGAGGTCGCGCGCGACCGCCAGCGCGCGCGGCGGCACGCGGGCGGAGGCGACGATGGGGATGCCGTCGGCGGTGAGGGACTGGGTGTAGAATTGGTTGACCGGTGTAGCCTGCGGAGCGGCGGCGAGCAGCACGAGCGCGGCCAACGAGCGATACATTTTGCTTACGATCATGCCGGGTCTATCTGTCGTGCATGAGGACGACCTTGCGCAAGATGGGAACCTCGGTCGGGATGATCGTCCCCGCCCCGCTGTTGAGAGAACTTGGCGCGACGGCGGGCACGCCGATGGACGTGCGGGTGGAGGACGGGCGCGTGATCGCTACCCCGTTCCGCCACGTGCGTGAGGGGTGGGAGGAGGACGCGGAGCGGATCGGTGCCGAGCCGCTGACGGAGGAAGAGCGCGACTGGATGGCGTTCGGGAACGAGGGTGACGACGAACTCACATGGTGAGACGCGGCGACGTCTGGCTTTGCACGCTCGACCCGACGGTCGGCAGCGAGATCAGGAAGACCCGGTCCTGCCTGGTGGTCTCGCCCGACGGAATGAACAATGGGCTCCGCACCGTCTTGACGATGCCGCTGACCAGCGGAGGGCGACCGAGCCGCTTTCGCGTGTCGGTTACCTTTCGCGGCAAGCCGGGCCTGATCCTGCGCGACCAGATGCGCGCACTGGACAAAATGCGATTGACGAAGCGCTTGGGGCAGGTCGAGACGGCGACGCTCCAGGCGGTGCTGGAGGTGCTCGGGCAGATGTTCGCGGAGTGAGCGCGGTCAGAACTTCACCTTGATGCCCGCGTCCTTGAGCACGCCATTGGCGCTGTGGCGAGACACGATCTTGCCGTCGACGGTGAAGGGTTTGACGGCATGAGGAGACGACCAAACTTCATGGTCGCCCTTGCCTTGTCGCACGAAGGTGCACCCGTGTTCCCGCAAGATTGCCTTGACCAGCGCGGTGTAGCCTTGAACCATCATCAAGCGGCCACATCGTACTCGCGCTCATGGAACGCGACAACACGAATACGGTGCGGTCCTTGCAGCCGCGTCTTGTCAACCAGGTTATCCGAATGGATTTCGAGCAGGTCGGGAAGCATCGAACCTGCTTTTTCCGCCAGAAGCTCGATCGTCCCGGCGTCGATGTTCAAACCCGGAATATCCCCCTGCGTGGAATACCAGACATGCGCCTGATCGTCATATTGCGCGCTGATCGTCCAAATGGTCATGCGGCGATCTGCGCGAGTAAACTTAGCTGCCGCTATGTTGCAGACTTCGGCAACTTCGTTCAGATTGCCACGACCCAACGAATTGTAGTATTCGATGTGCCCTCGTACGGAGGCAAGCGCGGCCCTCGCGGCGATCGAACCAAAATCATCGGAGATACGATCCAGATAAACCGCAAAACTACGCGCGCTCATAGTGCGCTTAAACGTAATTCCATTAAGCATCGATCGTAAGTTTCGTACGTAAATCAAAGCGGATGCTGGATTCATGGCCTGCTGTCCGACGAGCTCGGACACGGCGTCCACCTCTGTCAGCTGATTGGCGTAGACCCGGCGAGCAACGTCATAGGCCGCGTTGATTGTGTCGACACTGATCTTGCCCACTGCCTAATACACCCGCTTCTTCGGCTTGATATACTCCACGTCATCCGTCAGCGTATAGTCGTGCACCGGGCGGTACTCGATCTTCACCGCGCCGCCCTCGCCGCCCCAGCCTTCAAAGCCCGCAACGGTGTGCTTCATCCATTCGCCGTCGTTGCGGTCGGGATAGTCCTCGTTGACGTGCGCGCCGCGGCTCTCGGTGCGGTTGGCGGCGCTTTCCATCGTCACCACCGCCTGCGCGAGCAGATTGTCGAGCTCCAGCGTCTCGACCAGGTCGGTGTTCCAGATCATCGAGCGATCCTGGATCGAGACGTCGCCCAAGCGACGGTACGTCTCGCCGATCTGCTTCTGCCCTTGGCCGAGCAGCTCGTTGTCGCGGAACACCGCGCAATGCTTCTGCATCGTGCGCTGCATTTCCAGCCGGATCTGCGCGGTGGGCGAACCGCCCTTGGCGTGG
>CAXSEO010000095.1:0-7594 GCA_964235525.1 uncultured Sphingomonas sp.
CTGTGGCTCGAGCGCGGCGGCAGCTTCGTGCTCGCCAACATCCGCGGCGGCGGCGAGTTCGGTCCCGCCTGGCACGACGCCGGGCGCAAGACCAAGCGGCAGGTGATCTATGACGACTTCGCCAGTGTCGCGAAGGACCTGATCGCGCGACGGCTGACCAGCCCGGCGAAGCTCGGCATCTATGGCGGCTCGAACGGCGGGCTGCTGATCGGCGTCGAGTTCAACCAGCATCCCGAGCTGTGGCGCGCGGTGGTGATCCAGGTACCGCTGCTCGACATGCTCCGCTATGAACAGATCGCGGCGGGCGCGTCGTGGGTCGACGAGTATGGCAGTGTGACCAAACCGGACGAGCTCGCCTTCTTCCAGACGATCTCGCCGTACCAGAACCTGAAGCGCGGGGGGACCTATCCCGAGCCGTATATCTGGACCACGACCAAGGACGACCGCGTTGGCCCGCAACATGCGCGGAAGTTCGCGGCGCGGATGAAAGAATATGGGCTGCCCTATCTGTTCTACGAGGACACGGCGGGCGGGCACTCGGGCGACGCCGACATCGAACAGGGCGCCCGGTTGCAGGCGTTGCAGATGGTCTATTTCGCGCAGAAGCTGATGGGCAACGCGGGCGCGGTGGCTTCGAAGTAGGTCAGCCTGCGAGCGCCGCGACCAGCTGCTCCTTGGTCATCCGGCTCCGACCGGCGATGCCGCGCTTGGTCGCCTCGGCGTACAGCTCCGCGCGGGTGCGGTGGTCGCGGAAGGGGCGGGTCTGCGCGGCGACGTCGGCGGGCTGGGCGGCGAATTGGTGGCCCTCCTTCGTGGCCCGTCGCTTGGCGGCGGTGGTGCGGGCATAGTCCTCGTCGGACAGCGCCTCGATCGCCGCCTTGGGCAGGTAACGCTCGCCGGTGTCGCCGCTCTTCGCCCCCGACTTGGTGGTCCAATGCTCCTCCGTCCACTCGTGGAGCGAGTTGTGCGGGTCGCGCGCGCCGAGGTAGCCGCCGCCGCGATGCTTGTATTCGAGCACCGCCATCTGCGCCTTGCGCGCGGACCATTGGCCGGCCTTGCCGCCCTTCGCGCCGGCGGTGATCTCCGCCTTGACGCGCTCCCACAGCGCGGGGTCGGTCTTCTCGGCGGTCTCGCTCATCCCGTCCCGAACCGCTTGGGGCGGAGCCGGTTCCGGGAACGCGAGCAGGCCGCGGTCGTTACGGCTGCTCACTGAATGGAGAGGGACCGCGATGGGCAAGGGCATTCTACTATGGCTGATCGGCATCCCGATCCCGGTCATCATCATCCTGTTCCTCATCTTCCGCTGAGGTCAATCGCGAGGCGCTTGTCGAGCGCCTCGCCGCGCACTTCGATGCTGCACTGCGGAACTTCGCCGCCCGCTCCACGTTGCTGCCATGCAGCATAGCTAGCGAGGCTCGCGATGACCGAGGTAACCGATCCGAATACACCGCCTCCGACGATCGTCCTTGAGGCGATCGTCAAGCAGCGCGCGATCGCGGCGACCTACAATCGCGCGGATGTGACGCTTGCGCCGCACATCCTCTATACCCGGCATGGTGACCTCCACATCGACGCGCTGACGCTCGAGCGCGACGGGCGGCCACCCAAGGAGCACAAGATCGGCACGTTCAAGCTGACTGGGCTGGGCGCGCTCCGGCTCACGCCGCGGCGCTTCGAGGCAAGCACATTATTCAACGCCCGCGACGCGAAGTACGCGGATGTCGCGCTGTTGGCGGTGCAGACCGCCTGACGCCAGCGGCCGGGGTGACGAACCACCCCGGCCTCGCGTTTACCGACAGCGGACCTGGCTGCTGCTCTGGTCCACCGCGCGGCCCGCGAGTGCGCCCGCCGCGCCGCCGAGCAGCGTACCGAGCACGCGCGAATGCCCGCCCTCGATGACGTTGCCGAGGATGCCGCCCGTCGCGGCACCGACGATCAGCCCGGTGGTTCCATCGGAGCGTTTGCAGTAGTAGCGACCGTCGTTGCCCGCATAGACCCGCTCGTCGGGGCTGACCACGCGCTCCTGATAGTTGCCCGGGCGGTAGTAGCGCGCGGGGTCATAGCCGTTCTCATACCGGTCGTCCGAATAGTACCCGCTCCCCTGCGGCGGAGGCGGGGGCGCATAGCCCTGGTCGTACCCGTCGGGCGCGCGATAATCGCGAGCCCGCGCGGCCTGGTAGCGGTCGACTTCCTGGCGATAGCGTTGATACTCGGCGTCGAACCGCTGCTGCGCGGCCTGGAAGCGCTGGTCGTCGGCGCTGGTCTGCGCGAGCACGGGCGCGGTCAGCGACGTGGTCGCGGTCGCCGCGATGAGCGCGAGGCGGAGAAACTTGGGCATGGCTGGTCCTTCCCTCTGCTGGTGATCGCACTGATACGGGCGGGGAGCCGCATCGTTCCTGAACGCGCGAGACGGCGCCGGTACAGCTAGGGTGCCGGGCAATCGCCGACCCTTGTCCCGGTCATCGCACCCGAAAAGCCCATCGTGCCGTTCTCGCCATGCGCAACGGTGGCGAAGCGCAGGTCGTAGCTGGTCGCGGAATAGCGGCCGGTGAGCGTGAGGGTGCCAGGCGCCTGCCCCTCGCCCTGCGCGGGACAGGTGCCCGCGATGTCGACCGTGCCGCCCGCGAGCCCCGTCTTGGTCAGCGTGCAGTCTCCCATCAGGTCGCGCGCCAGCCAGCGCGCGGGCGCGGCGGCGTCGGCGGGCGAGAGGCAGACGGTCTCACTCGTCACCGGCCCGACCGGCAGCTCGTGAAGCGGCCGCCCGTCGAGCGACGCCGCGCCCGGCGTGTTGGTGAACCGCCACAGGCCGGGGCGGAGGGGTGCGGCGGGGACGGCGGCGAGGAGGAGGGCGGGGACGGCGAGGACGCGGCCGAGGTGGCGAGGGGTGGGCACGGACGATGCTCCTGATGGTGGCGCGAGTCTGAGCGCAGCCGGGAGGAGATGGCAAGGAGGTGTCGTCGCGCGCGACGCTAAGAAAGGCTACCGGGCGTTCGCGGAAAAGGTCGGCTGGCCGAGCACCGGCGCTTCACTGCCTCGACGACGAGCACTGAACCATCGCTCCCGTTGCAACTCGGTGATAGCGGGGGCAAACTGCGACGGGCTACGAGGATTGTCAGGCGTGCAGATCGCGAACGCAAAGCTGATTGAGCGCATCCGTGCATCAAGTCTGGACGGCGCGTTACTGCGCGACGGTATCTTTCAGTATGTCGTGTTCCTTAACCCGGTGCGGATGCGACCAATCATCCGCAGGGCAGAGGAGTGGATGACGCAGACGGTCGCGCGCCGGGCTGCGTCGTTCGACGTGGTGGTGAATGGCGGAATATTCGACGTCCCCCTGCAGGAGCTACTGAGCGCAGAGGCCGGCGCAGGTCCGTTCCCGGCTAACAACACATCTCCGATAGGAGAAGTGGTGCAGGCCGGGCACGTCGTTGCTGGCAAACCTTCTGATCACTACTACTTAGCCGAAATCCTTACCAGGCGTGCAACGAAAAACACCCCGCCTCACTGGCGCTATGAAATCGGCGAAGGTGATCCGCCGGTCGCCCCAAACACCGTTTCCGGTATCGGTGGTGTAGGACCACTGATCGTACATGGTTTGCCGTATGGGGCCGAAAACGCTTACCCCAAGGGAACGAGAGGCCCGCGTCGTGGTGATCCCGGCGCAAGACTTCGTCCGCTGCTGACACAGCGGAGTAGTAGAATGTTTGAAGATGCGGCTTCCCGTTCAGACATTTCGGGGAAAGTTGTCGTAGCTTATCACGCGGCATCGGGCGCAACGCTAGTCGGCGCTCAGCAGGATGGAGCGGCGCCGGGACGATCTCTTCATGCTGTGCAATACGCATTGATTCTCGCCGGTTTCAGCGACGCCGTCTTCAATGACGGAAGCGATAGCGCAATGTTCTGGTACAAAGGTCGTCAGATAATCGCACCGGGACGGCGCAAAGATGCTGAAATGTCGGTGGCGATCGGTTTTTTTGAGGTGAGGTCTCCTTCACCGCCGAGGCCCAAGAAATGAGACCACGTTTATCGCTACTTGGTATCGTTATAGGATGCTCATGTTTGATAATTTCGCTTTTAGTCGAGTTCGTCAGCGATGTAGACCTTAGAAGTTTCGACGTCATTATGGGGCCTCGGCTGAGTTTTGCCGGCGCGGCGTTGATATTTATCGTGCTTTCGCTCGTGGTCACGGCAGCGCCTGGTCGCTTGCGCTTTGTCGGGTTGCTCCTTTGGATCACGGGCTTAGCCTTGCTCAGCCAACGCTTCACGGCAGTCGCGGACGAGCAGGTGTACAGTTCTTGGCTGTTGTTCAAGCTCGGCGTCCGCCCCTATGCCGAAGAAGACGAACGTCCCGTTCGCTGCGACATCGGGCCGATCGCCGCCATGTGCTACACGCATGCGGGCGTGCGGACGCGGTACGTTACGTTCATCCCACTCAGCAGAATGGACGAGGTGCCGTCACCGATCGGTCCTATCCTCGCCCCGTCGGGCAAGTAGGACACCTCACCCCACCGTCACAAAGCTATCCATCACCCGCTTTCGGCCCGCCGCATCGAAGTCGATCTCCAGCTTGTTGCCTTCGATCTCCGCCACCACCCCGTGCCCGAACTTCTGGTGGAACACGCGCATCCCGACCGACAGATCGCTCCGCCCCTTGTTGCCGAGGCTGACCGACGGCGCGCGGCTTTCGACGACGCGGGTGGGGGCCGTGCTGAACGTGCGCGCGGTCCAGTCCCCTCCGGGTTTCTTCGGGTCGAGCGTTCCCGCCGCCCGCTGCCAGCCCGGCCCGCGCCCGGTCCCGCGCGCGACGTCCGCGAACGGGTCGGCGCGCTCGCTCCAGTTGGCGCGCCAGAGCGACTCGCCGCCAGTCATCGAACTCTCCGCGTCGACATGCTCGGGCGGCAGCTCGCCGACGAAACGGGACGGGATGCTGCTGGTCCACTGGCCATAGATGCGGCGGTTGGCGGCGTGGAGGATGTACGCCCGCCGCCGCGCGCGGGTGATCGCGACATACGCCAGCCGCCGCTCCTCCTCCAGCGAGCGCGTCCCGCCCTCGTCGAGCGCGCGCTGCGAGGGGAACAGCCCTTCCTCCCAGCCCGCGAGGAACACGGTGTCGAACTCCAGCCCCTTGGCCGCGTGGATGGTCATGATCGTCACCTGCGGCTCCGCCACGCCGCCCTCGTTGTCCATCACCAGGCTGACATGTTCGAGGAACGCGCCGAGCGACTCATATTCTTCCATCGCGCGGACCAGCTCGGACAGGTTTTCCAGCCGCCCGGCGGCGTCCGCCGACTTCTCCGCCTGCCACATCGCGGTATAGCCGCTCTCGTCGAGCAGCTGGCGCGCGAGCTCGGGGTGCGGCAGGTCGCGGGCCATGTCACGCCAGCGATGAATGTCGCCGACCAGGTTGCCGAGCGCGCGCCGCGCCTGCGGGGTCAGCTCGTCGGTGTCGAGGATGCGCGCGGCGGCGACCGTCAGCGGCTCGCCGGAGCGGCGCGCGAGCTGGTGGAGGCGCGCAATCGCCTTATCGCCCAGCCCGCGCTTGGGGACGTTGACGATGCGCTCGAACGCGAGATCGTCGGCGGGCTGGTTGACGACGCGGAGGTACGCGAGCGCGTCGCGGATCTCGGCGCGCTCATAAAAGCGGAAGCCGCCGACGATGCGGTACGGCATGCCGATGGCGATGAAGCGGTCCTCGAACTCGCGCGTCTGGTGCTGCGCGCGGACCAGGATGGCGACGTCATCGAGCGTCTGGCCGCCGCGTCGCACCGCCTCGATCTCGTCACCGACGCGCCGCGCCTCCTCCGGCCCGTCCCACACGCCGAGCACGCGCACCTTCTCGCCGGCGTCGAGCTCGGTCCACAGCTGCTTGCCGAGCCGACCGGTGTTGTTGGCGATGACGCCCCCCGCCGCGCCGAGAATGTGCGGGGTGGAGCGGTAGTTCTGCTCCAGCCGGATCACCTTCGCGCCGGGGAAGTCGTGCTCGAACTTGAGGATGTTCTCCACCTGCGCACCGCGCCAGGAGTAAATCGACTGATCGTCGTCGCCGACACAGGCGATGTTCTTGCGCTGCTGCGCGAGCAGTCGAAGCCAGAGATACTGGACGCTGTTGGTGTCCTGATACTCGTCGACCATGATGTAGCGGAAGCGCTGCTGGTATTGCTCTAGCACCTCGCGGTGCGTCCGCAGGATGGTGAGAACGTGGAGCAGCAGGTCGCCGAAATCGCAGGCGTTGAGCGCCTTGAGCCGCGCCTGGTACCGCTCGTACAGCTCGCCGCCGCGCCCGTTGGCGTAGCGTTCGCTCTCGCCCGCGTCGATATCGGCCGGCACCAGCCCGCGGTTCTTCCAGTCGTCGATCAGCCCCGCAAGCGCGCGGGCGGGAAAGCGCTTCTCGTCGAGATCGGCGGCGACGATCAGTTGCTTGAGGAGGCGGAGCTGGTCGTCGGTGTCGAGGATGGTGAAGTTCGACTGCAGCCCGACCAGCTCGGCGTGGCGGCGGAGCATCCGCGCGCCGATGGCGTGGAACGTGCCCAGCCACGGCATTCCCTCCACCGTGTCGCCGACCAGCCGCCCGACGCGCTCGCGCATCTCGCGCGCGGCCTTGTTGGTGAAGGTGACGCTCAGGATCTCCGACGGCCACGCCTTACGCGTGAAGAGCAGGTGCGCGAGCCGGGCGGTGAGCGCGGCGGTCTTGCCCGTCCCCGCGCCCGCCAGCATCAGCACCGGGCCTTCCGTCGTGAGGACCGCCTCGCGCTGCGGCGGGTTGAGGCCGCGCAGATAGGGCGGATCTTGGAGAGCGGTGGCGGCGGTCATGGGCTGAACAGGTAGGGAACGCCGGACGGGCGGGCAAGCGCGGGGTCAGCTTGCCCGCAACAGCGTGATGCGCGCAACGCCGTGGGTGCGGACGGTATCGGCCGTGAACCCGGCGACCTCGACGACCTCGTCCTTGGCGGTCTCGATGCTGATCCAGGTCGCGGGGCCGGTCCAGCCGAGGCGGGCGAGCCGGTCGAGCGCGACGCTGCCCGCGCCGCTGCGGTAAGGCGGGTCGAGCAGCAGCAGGTCGTAAGGGCGGGGCGCGGGCGAAAGCGCCAGCACCGACGTCGCGCGCACTTCTGCCCCGCTCGCGCCGAGTGCGGCGATGTTGGCGCGCAACGCGTCGAGCGCCGCGGGGTCCTGTTCGACGAACAGGCACGACGCCGCGCCGCGCGACAGCGCCTCTAACCCCAGCGCGCCCGACCCCGCGAACAGGTCGGCGACGCTCAGCCCCTCAAAGCTGCCCAGGCGGCTCGTCAGCATCGAGAACAGCGCCTCGCGGGTGCGATCGGCGGTGGGACGGGTCGCTTCCCCCTTCGGGGCGAGCAGCCGGCGACCGCGCCACTGTCCGGCGATGACGCGCATCTACTTGCGCGTGCGGGGCGGGCGCGGTGGACCGGGACGCTTGGCACGCGGGCCGGCCACCGGTTTTGGCACGGGGTCGGCGCGACCCGTGGCGGTGCGATGCGCCTGCGCGCGCGCGGCGCGGGCGGGGTTCGCGACGGCGACGGCGGGACCGCGCTTCACCGGGGCTGGTGAACTATCGCCCGGCAAGGATGCACCG
>CAXSEO010000096.1:0-7575 GCA_964235525.1 uncultured Sphingomonas sp.
GGTGTGCGGACAGAGGGGCCGATGGCGGCGGATATCGACCTGTCGGGTCAGCGCCCGGCGACCGACGTCCACTCCACGCATGTCGAGCGCGAACTGGCGCGGATCAAGGCGGGCGACCCGGCGGGGTACAAGCGGGTGCAGCGGGCGGCGTAAAGCCTATCCGTCACCCCGGACTTGTTCCGGGGTCCAACGGTGTCAGGGTGCTTCCGGCCGCGACGCCTGCCCTACGTCGGATGCCGGAACAGGTCCGGCATGACGGCGGGCTGGCTATCCTTTCGTAGGCCGCACCGTTCGCGAGAGCGGCGACGTCGCCCATCGCCGCAGCGCCTCTCGCCTTACCACCGTGCCGATCGTCGCCGGCGTCAATCCCTGCGGCGCGGAGCCGGGGAACAGCACGGTGGTGACGTCGCCGCCGATGCTCTCCATCTCGTCCACCACTGCGCGACAGGTACCCGTCGCATCCCGCTTCGTGCACAGCTCGCGCCCCAACGCGCGGTGGAGCGCAAGCGAGCCCTCGCCGAGCAGCGCATAAGGGCCGGTGTCGGCGACGATCACCGGCACCACTCGGCCGTGGTAGATCACGACTCCGAGATCGCCGGTCCGCACCCCGGTCAGGCGGCTGAACTCGCCGCGCACGTCGTCGGGACCCGCGGCGGGGATCACCACATAGGGGATGCGGTCGGAATCGACCGGCACCTCAGCGCCGTGCGGGCCGGGGAGCATCAAGGAGGTCGGACACTGATCGGTCGCGCCATGATCGGCGCTGCACGCGAAGGGCGAGCCGTCGAGATCAACCGCGAGCTTGGAGGTATAGGCGACCGAGCCGTCGGGCAGTCGCCGCAACTCGCGCACCTGGTTCGGGTCACCGCGACAGGCGCGACCGCCGTAAGGGCTGTGGCCGCGGAACGTCCCTGAGCGATCGCATTCGACGAACTGCGCGCGATACTCCTCGTCGAGATCGGTGCCCGACGACAGGTCGATGTCTCCGGGCCAACTTGGCGAAGGCGGCGCGGCGGCGGGCGTGGCGGCGGCGAGCAGGGCGGCGAAGGGGAGGAGCATGGAAACCTTGCGGAAGGGAGCGCCGTCGCGCCCGGACGCGGCGACAAGCCTCGCCACGGCAAGTGGTTCCCGGCGCGTTGACTTGGATCAGCCCGGTGATGCCATGCGTGGCCCCAGCCGCGCCGCGCCGCGCTTCAGCTCGCGCATCGCGCGCGCGAAGCCGGCGGTGGTGCGCGCGATGTCGGGTATCTGGTTGGGCCGCTTTGCGAGGCTGCGGAGCATCGCGTGCGCGTCGACGCCGCCGTCGGGGCGCATGGCGACGGTGATCGCGTGCGGGAGCAGGTGGCGCGCGCCGTCGGACACGCAGCGAACGATCGCGAACGGCAATCCGCGCTCGGCCGCGACCGCGCCCGCGACATGGCTTTCCATGTCGACCGCCAGCGCGCCGTGCCGCGCTCCCAACGATAGTTTCTCGCCAACCGTGTCGATCATTCGGCCGTCGGCATAGAAGCCACCTACGCGCGCGCCCGGCAGCCTAGCCGCGAGCGCGTCGCGCCACGCCGGGTCACAGGCCAGCTCGATCGCGCCCCACAGCCGGTCCGCCACCACCCAGTCGCCGATCGCCAGCCCGTCGACCAGCGCTCCTGTCATCCCAAAGCTGACGATCCCGCCCGCGCCCGCCGCCGCCGCCTCGACGCGGCGGCGTAGGGCTACCGGGTCGCCCCCGCCCGCGACCGGCACCACGCCCGGGAGCGCGCGCACGCAGGCGACCTCGCGGTTGAAGCCGGTGGCGACGACGACGTGCGCCGTCAGGGACAGGCCCTCACCCTTGCGCTCGCCTGCGGCGAGCTGTTCCCTCTCCCGCAAGCGGGAGAGGGAGGGAGCGGCGGAGCCGCGGAAGGGTGAGGGCACTCACATCCCCCACGCGACGCGCGCTCCGTTGCCGCGCTTCAGGTTGCGATACCGCGCCAGCGCCCAGAGCGGGAAATACTTCGGATAGCCATGATAGCGAAGGTAGAACACGCGCGGGAAACCGCCGCCGGTATAGTGTTCCTGCCCCCACAGCCCGTCCTCCTCCTGATGCGCGGCGAGCCACGCGACCCCGCGCGCGACCGCGTCGCTCTCCACCCCGCCCGCCGCCATCAGCCCGAGCAGCGCCCAAGCGGTCTGCGACGCGGTCGAGGGCGCGGGAGTATGGCCGGTGCGGTCGAGCGCGTAGCTGTCGCAATCCTCGCCCCAGCCGCCGTCGGGGTTCTGGATCGCCTCCAGCCACGCGACCGCCTTGCTCACCATAGGCGCGTCCGGCCGCAGCTCGGCGGCGTTCAGCGCGCACAGGACGGACCAGGTGCCATAGACATAGTTCACCCCCCAGCGCCCGAACCAGCTGCCGTCCGGCTCCTGCGCGCGTTCCAGCCAGGCGAGCGCGCCGCGCATCCGCTCCGAATCGCGCTCGCCCAGCTGCGCCAGCATCGACACGCAGCGCGCGCTGACATCGGCGGTGGGCGGGTCAAGCAGCGCGCCATGGTCCGCGAACGGCAGGTTGTTGAGGTACTCGGAGGCGTTGTCCGCATCGAAAGCTCCCCAGCCGCCGTCCTTGCACTGGAGCCCGACCGTCCACTCCACCCCGCGCGCGATCGCCTCGTC
Organism: uncultured Sphingomonas sp.; assembly: GCA_964235525.1. GTDB lineage: Bacteria > Pseudomonadota > Alphaproteobacteria > Sphingomonadales > Sphingomonadaceae > Sphingomonas. The sequence continues at coordinate 2,644 of CAXSEO010000096.1, forward strand.
ATGCCGCGCCCCGACGCGCCCGCGCGCGCGATCCATCGCCATCACCACCACCGCGGTGTCGTCGAGGTCAGGATAGTGATCGTTGCGATACTGGAACGCCCAGCCGCCGGGGCGAACGTCGGGGCGCACCTCCGCCCAGTCGCCCGCGACGTCGAGCACCTGCAGCGGCCTGAGCCAGTCGAGCGCCGCCTCCGCTGACGCATCCTCGCCCGCCTCAAGCATCGCGTGCGCGGCGAGCGCGGTGTCCCAGACGGGGGCGACGCAGGGCTGGCAATAGGTCTCGTCGCCGCGGTGGATGAGCAGCCGCTCCACCGACTCGCGCGCCGCCGCCCGCGCGGGGTGGTCGGGCGGGTGGCCGAGCGCGTCGAACATCATCACGCTGTTCGCCATCGCCGGATAGATCGCGCCCAGCCCGTCCACGCCGTTGAGTCGCTCGGTCACCCACTTGGCGCAAGCGTTGATCGCGCGGTCGCGCAACGCCTTGGGCCACAGCCGATCGGCCGCCTTTAATCCCTTGTCGAGCGCGCCGAACGCGACGCCCCACGCGCGCTTGAGGTTCGCGCCCTTGCTCCCCGGCGCGACCGGCTCGCCGGTGTAGAGCTCGTCGACCAGCACGCCTTTCGCGTTGCGCGCGACCGGCTTCAGCGCGCCGAGCACCAGCAGCGGCACGATGACCGTCCGCGCCCAATAGCTCATCTTGCCGAGCGTGATCGGGAACCAGCGCGGGACGAGGATCAGCTCGGGCGGCATCGTCGGCACGGTCTCCCAAGGCCCCGCGCCGAACAGCGCGAGCTGGATGCGCGTGAACACATTGACCGCCGCCGCGCCGCCCGCCTTTAAGATCGCGACGCGGGCGCGCGCCATGTGCGGGGCGTCGGCGGGGTCGCCGATCATCTTGAGCGCATAATATGCCTTGACCGAGGCGCTGACCTCGAACGCGCCATCGTGGAACAGGCCCCAGCCATGGTGCTTGGCGGACTGAATGCGGCGGAGATAGCGCGCGATGCGCGCCTCCAGCGCGGCGTCGACCGGCTCGCCGAGATAGTGGCGGAGGAGGACGTACTCGGCGGGGATGGTGGCGTCGGCTTCGAGCTCGAACACCCAGTGCCCGTCGGGCTTTTGCGCGGACGCCAGCGCGTCAGCTGCGCGGGCGATGGAGGCGTCGAGCGGGTCGGCGGGGGCGGGAGAGGCGGGCGAGTAGGGGGGCATCGCGGGGGCATTTAGGATGCTATCCAGTCGACTTGAAGCCTCGTTGAACGACACACCTCCGAGCTGTCGCTCAAGCGGCTTTGCCTCCCCTCACGAGTCAAGGCTGAGTGGTGGATCGAACGATGATTTCCCCAATGTTCACGCTGTCGGGCTGGTCGATCGCGTAAGCGACCGCCTGCGCGATCGCCTCTGGCGGCATCGCAAACTTCGAGCCTGCCTGTTCAAGCTGCGACCGAAGGGCCTCATCCCTGATGTGGCTCACGAAGGTGGTGTCGGTAAAGCCCGGCGAGATAACCGTCACGCGAAGGCTGCCGGCAAGCTCCTGACGTAGTCCATCGGACAGCGCAACCACCGCCGCCTTGGTGCAGGAGTAGACAGATTGTCCCGGCACGGTCTTGCGCGCGGATGTCGAGGCGATGTTGATGAAGTGACCGGCTTCCTGCTTCCGAAAGACCGGAAGCGCGGCGGCGATGCCGTATAGAACTCCCTTGATGTTCACGTCGATCATCTGTTCCCAATCCTCGACCGCGAGGTTGTCCATCGGTCCGATCGGCATCGCACCCGCGTCGCTGATCAGCACATCGAGCCGCCCAAAACGCTCGCGCGCGAGCGTCACCAGCTTTTCTAGGTCGGCGCGCTTGGTCACGTCGACCTCCGCCTGTGCTGCCTCGCCACCAGCGGCAATGATGCGGTTTGTCACCTCCGAAAGACGATCCGCGCCACGAGCACCAAGAACAATCTTGTCGCCGCGGGCGGCCAGAAACTCGGCGGTCGCCGCGCCTATGCCGCTGCTCGCGCCGGTTATTGCTACCACTTTGACCATTGTCATCCTCGTACTAAGCCATACTGTATGGGTTACTTTGCCGATGGTGCTCCGGCGCGGACCAGCCCTGCCGCCGTCTCCCCTGACCGGAGCGCGCCCTCGATCGTCGCGGGGAGGCCCGTCTGCGTCCAGTCGCCCGCTAGGAACAGGTTGCGCCAGCGGGTGCGCGCGGGGGGGCGTTTGGCGTCCTGCTCCGGCGTGGCGGCGAAGGTGGCGCGCTTTTCCTTTACGATCTGCCAGCGGGGGAGGGGCGCGTCGATGCCGTACGCCACGCAGATGTCGGCCCAGAACAAGCGCGCCAGTTCCTCGCGGTCGGGGTCGAGCAGCCGGTCGGCGGCGCTGACCGTGACGGAGACCCGGTCGTGGAACGCGAACACCCATTCCGCCGTCCCGCCGATCAACGCCAGCGCAGAGGGCGCGCCCGGCGGGGGTGCCACCGCGAAATGCGCGTTGACGATCGCGCGGAACGCGTCGGGCGCGGTGAGGCCCGGGACCAGCTGCGCGGCGACCGGGGCGGAGAGCGCGAGGATCACCGCCTCGTTCGCCGCCACCGGCTCCTCTCCTTTGCCCCAGTCGAGCGCGGTCACCCGCTCGTCGTCGAAGCGGATGCTCCGCAACCGCTTGCCGAGCGCGACCGGCGCGTCGTTCGCGGCCAGCCACGCCAGCGCCGGGTCGATGAACGCCGCCGCCAGCGTCGGCTCCGCGACCATCGGCCGCATCGCCCGCCCGCCGCGCGCCACCGTCTCGCGGATGAACGCGGACGCCAGCCGCGCCGACCCGCCCGCCGGCTCGGTATTGAGCGCGCTGGTCAGGAACGGCTCGAGCAGCCGGGTCCATAGCGGCCCTTCGGTGGCTACGCGCGCGTCGATCCGGTCGTCGCGCCCGCCGAGCAGCTTGAGCAGCGACAGATAGTCGCCGGTGCTGGTCCCGGGCACGCGGCGGCGGCGGCTCAGCACCCACCACGGCACGCGGCCGTCGTTGAAGCGCACCGTCCACCGCTCGCCGCTGGCCACGTCCATGAAGGCGAAATCGGCGTGATCCGGCCCGATCAGCGGCGCGTCGGCCCCCACCGCGCCCCGGAACCGCGCCACCGCCGCGTTGCCCGACGCGACAAAGTGATTGCCGTTGTCGATCGTCATCCCGAGCTGGGGGTCGTGATAGGACCGGCACCGCCCGCCCGCCTGCGCAGCGGAGTCGCTGATCGACACCGCTACCCCCCCCCGCCGCAACGCGACCGCTGCCGACAGGCCGGCGAGCCCCGCCCCCACCACGATCGCGCGCTTCACCGCGCCAAGCTCAGCCGCAGCACCGTCCACAGCAGCGCAGGCTTGCTCACCCGCACCCGCGAGCGCGGCGCGCGCCAGCCCACCGCCTCCATCCGCGCCAGTACCTTGCCGTACACCGCCGCCATCAGCCGGGGCGCGAGCAGGTGCCCGCGCGGGCGCTTGTCGAGCACCGCCTGCGCCTGGGCATAGTGCCCGTGCGCCTCCGCCGCGACCGCGCGCGCGACCGCGTCGATGCGCGGATCGGCGATCACGGCGGCGGGGGTGGACAGGTCGACGCCCGCCCCGGCCAGCCCCTCGCGCGGCAGGTACACACGCCCGATCGCGGCGTCCTCGTCGATGTCACGCAGGATGTTGGTGAGCTGCAACGCTCGGCCGAGATGATAGGCGAGCGCCTCGCCGGGCGCGCGCTCCATCCCGAACACGCGCACTGACAGCCGCCCGACGGCGGAGGCGACACGGTCGCAATACAGGTCGAGCACCCGCGCCGGGGGCCAGCGGATGTCCTCCGCCACGTCCATCGCCATGCCGTCGATCACCGCGTGAAAGTCCTTGGCGTCGAGGTCGAAGCGCCGCACCGCCTCAGCCACCAGCGCCGCCTGCCCCGGCGCGCGGCCCTCGTACAGCGCGTCGATGTCGTCGCGCCACGCCCCCAGCGCGGCGGCGCGCCCGGCCCGGTCGCCGCCCTGATCGTCGGCGATATCGTCCACCGCGCGGCAAAAGGCGTAGATCGCGTACATCGCCTCGCGCTCCGCCTTGGGCAGCACGCGCATCCCGGCGTAGAAGCTGCTGCCCGAGACCTGCGTCTGCAGCGCGGCGGGGGTCGCCTTGGGGTTCATCGCGCGAGCAACGCGGGGATGGCGAGGCGGAGCGCCTCCGCCTTGCTGTGGTGGACGCGCTCGCTCAGCGGATCGCGGTGGAGCAGCCGGTCGTTGAGGTTCTCCGCCAGCCGCTGAATCACCCGCACCTCGGCGGCGAGGCGGCGGTCGCGGATGCCCGCCGCGAACGGCCGCGCCTCCGCCAGCAGGTCGCGGGTATGCCGGGCGGTGTCGCGGATCGAGGCCAGCAGGGCGGGGGAGGCGCGGTCAGCCCCCAGCTCCTCGACGCGCGCGCCATGGGCCGCGATCGTGTCGAGCGGCAGGTACACGCGGTCGAGCGAGCGAAAGTCCTTCCCGCAATCCTGGACGTGGTTGATGATCTGCAGCGCGGCGCACAGCGCGTCGTTCGCAGGCCACAGGGCGCGGCTCTCGCCATGGACGTCGAGGACGTACCGCCCGACCGGCATCGCCGACACCCGGCAATAGCCGATCAGCGCGTCCCAATCGCGGTAGCGATGGACGGTCACGTCCTGCTCGAACGCATCGAGCAGATCGTTCGCATGGCGGGAATCGAGGTCGCGCTCGCGCATCACCTCGCCAAGCGCCAGCGCCTCCGCGCTGCCGCTCGCGCCCGTCAGCCCGGCGCGCATCGCCTGGAGGCGGCGCAGCTTGTCCTCCGGCGAGGCAGTGGGGTGGTCCGCCACATCGTCCGCCGCGCGCGCGAAGCGGTAGAACGCCATGATCGGCGCGCGGTACCGCCGCTTCAGGATCACGCTCGCGACCGGGAAGTTCTCGTCGC
>CAXSEO010000097.1:0-7546 GCA_964235525.1 uncultured Sphingomonas sp.
CTTCCCGCGCACGCCGCCCGCTTCGAGCGCGGCGTGCGCGGCAACGACCTCCGCCAGCGGGAAGGTGCGAGATACCGTTGGCTTGACCTTGCCCGCGTCGATCAGGTCAGCAATCTCGCCCAGCTGCGCCGCGTTCGGGGTCGCCATCCAGCGCTCGGGCACCTGCACGCCGCGCGCGCGGGCCGCAGCCTGCGCCCCGTCCGCCACCGCGATGGTGGAGACCAGCGCGCCGCCGGGACGGATCACCGCCACCGAGCGTGCCTGAACCTCGCCGCCCGCAAGGTCGAGCACGAGGTCGACCTCGCCCGCGTCCTCGAACCGCTCGCGCTCGCGATCGATCACGACATCCGCGCCCAGCCCGCGCGCGAACTCGACGTCCGCCCCGCGTACGGTGGTCAGCACCCGCGCGCCCTTCGCGTGGGCGAACTGCACCGCCAGATGCCCGACCCCGCCCGCGCCGCCCTGGATCAGCACGGTCTGTCCGGGCCGGAGCCGGCCGTGGTCGAACAGCCCCTGCCACGCGGTCATCGCCGCCAGCGGCACCGCCGCCGCTTCGGCGAAGTCGAGCGACGCGGGCATCGCGACTAGCTCCACCGCCTTCACCACCACATACTCCGCCTGTGCGCCGCGATCAAAGGCGATGGAGGCGAACACCCGATCGCCATGGCTCAGCATGTTGTGCGCGCGCGTCCCGCACGTCTCGATCGTGCCCGCAAGGTCGCGGCCCATGATGATCGGCAGCATGTCCGCGCTGACACGCGGATAGCCGCCGCGCCGGATCTTGTAGTCGACCGGGTTGACGCTGGCGGCGTGGACGCGGACCAGCACCTCGTCATCGACCGGCTGCGGCCAAGGCCGCTCGGCGATCTCCAGCACGTCGGGTCCGCCGAAGCGGGGCAGGACGACCGCGCGCATGGTGGCGGGGGTGACGGCGTGCGGATCGGGCATGGCGTGCGCTTTCGGGTAAGGGCGCGGGGATAACGGGCGAGGGGCGGGGAGGGGTCCCGCGCGGCATAGTCGAGGATACCGGCACGCGGCAGCGTCGAGTCTATACGGTCTCAAGTATGAGCGCCTTGCCGTTCGCGCGAGACGTGCTTTATGGTGTGCATGCGATTGAGTCGGGCGGCCTATGACAGACAAGTATACGCGGAGAGCTGAACTATCGGGTTGGCTGTCAGTGCGCCTGACCAAGAAAAACGAGCTGACTGCCCTGCCTGAGTACACGAAAGTGAAGATCACGCGGGAAGCGGAGGGCGAACCTAATTCATCATCGCAGACGGATTTATCGCGGTCGGTGAAGAGGCTTCACTGAGAACCGATAATGCGGCGAAGTATCTTTCCACGGTCGGACCTGAGTCCGCAGCCTCGCTTACCGTCATCTACAACGGTGCTCCCGCGGCGGAAGACTCCAGGTTCAAAGGCCACTTGCTCCAGCAATGGGCTACCCTCACATTTGCCGGGCATACTGCGACCGTGACGCTGAACAGCGTTTGGAATGGTCAATTCACGCCGATTCCGAGAGGAACGCACGCGATCCTCGCACCAGATTACTCGCACCACGCGATTTCAACAGGAGGATTTGCGTCGGCGACTCCGGGCATGGTGGGCAATGATGTCTGGTTCCCGATCGGTCTTTACGGATCGTTGACCAACAGCGGTAGGTACGTCCATGTCGGGCATCTGTCAGAAGGCTGCGTCACCGTTCATCAGCTCGAACAATGGTCGGCGTTGTACGAGTACCTGATTTCACATCGGGTTCCGGGGTCGAGCGGCAAGCGCATCGGCTCGATCGTGGTGCGCTGATGAGGCTCGTACTCACCATTCTCGCGGCAGCTTTTCTCGCTCCGGCGAGCGCGCTGCTCTACGCCGCTCCCGCGAAAGCGTCCGCAGCCGCGCAAGTCGCGCCAGGTTGCGGCGACTTCCTCGCGCAGCTGCACCGCAAACCTGCTCACCTCACCTATGTCGCCTGCCGCGCGATGCCCGATCGACAAGGCAAGCCGTTGCGCGCGACCTATCGCGTCGGCGGTCGTGATGCGGCGATGGTGGAGGCTTATCTTGTCAGGACTGTCGGGTTGAACCGGCTCAAACGATCCTGTTGTCAGTGGGACTCGCTCCCGCACGAGTTCAAGGACCCGGGCGGGCGGGAGTTCTCGATCGCGATGGTCTCGCAAGAAACGCGGATCGCGAGCCGGGCGGCGTGGGGCAGGATCGCGACGTTCGAGATCACAGTGGAAACGCTGACCGAAGACGTCTGACCTCCTTTACAAGACGACGCCTTTACCCCCGCATCCGCTCGTGATGGCGGATCACCTCGTCGATGATGAAGCGGAGGAACTTCTCGCTGAACTCCGCGTCCAGCCCGGATTCCTCGGCCAGACGGCGCAGTCGCGCGACCTGCGCTTCCTCGCGCGCAGGGTCGGCAGGCGGCAGGTTGGCTGCCGCCTTGTAGGCGCCCACCGCCTGCGTCACCTTGAACCGCTCGGCGAGCAGGTGGATCAGCGCTGCGTCGATATTGTCGATGCTCCGGCGATAGCCGCCCAGCACGTCGTCCGGCACCTCGTATCTCCCCGCCAGCCGCGTCCGTCATGCGGGCGCACAGGCGCGGCGGCAAGCCTTGCCTTCTCCCGGGCAGCGGGCCACATCGCGGGCGCATGACCGCCACCGTTCACCGCCTGCACCGATCCGCGCAGCCCTCGCTCGAGCCGATGCTGCAGCTGGTCGCGGGCGATCTGAACCAGGTCAACGCGGTGATCCTCGACCGGATGCAGTCGGACATCCCGCTGATCCCCGAGTTGGCCGGGCATCTGATCGCGGGCGGGGGCAAGCGGATGCGGCCGATGCTGACGCTCGCGAGCGCGCGGCTGATCGGCTATCTGGGCACGCGCCACCACCGGCTGGCGGCGGCGGTGGAGTTCATTCACACCGCGACGCTGCTCCACGATGATGTGGTCGACGGGTCGGACCTTCGGCGGGGCAAGCGGACCGCCAACATCATCTGGGGCAACCCGGCGAGCGTGCTGGTCGGCGATTTCCTGTTCAGCCGGTCCTTCGAGCTGATGGTCGAGGATGGCAGCCTGAAGGTGCTCAAGATCCTGTCGAACGCGAGCGCCGTGATCGCGGAGGGCGAGGTCAACCAGCTCACCGCCGCGCGCAAGATCGATCTCGCCGAGCAACGCTACCTCGACATCATCGACGCCAAGACCGCCGCCTTGTTCGCCGCCGCCTGCCGCGTGTCCGCGGTGGTGGCGGAGCGGCCCGAGGTGGAGGAGGCGGCGCTAGATGCGTATGGCCGCAACCTCGGCATTGCGTTCCAGCTCGTCGACGACGCGATTGACTATAGCTCGAACGCGGAGACGATGGGCAAGGACGCGGGTGACGATTTCCGCGAGGGCAAAATGACGTTGCCGGTGATCCTCGCCTATGCGCGCGGCGACGCGGCGGCGCGGGCGTTCTGGAAGGCGGCGATCGGGGGCCACCGCGCGTCGGACGCGGACTTCGCGGAGGCGGTGGAACGGGTGCGCGCGACCCGCGCCATCGATGACACGCTCGCGCGCGCGAGGCATTACGGCCAGCGCGCGATCGACGCGCTGGGCCCGTTCGCGGGCGGGGTGGCGAAGGACGCGATGGTGGAAGCGGTGGAGTTCGCGGTCGCGAGAGCCTATTAGCATTCGCTAATAGGCGTCTCGCTCGCGACTCCGGCCGGCGGGTCGGCCGCGAAGCGACCGAACCCGTTCGACGTCGCGGCGGCGGCTTTGCCGTCGCCCCCCCTGCTAAGTCGTAATCTGGGCTACACGCCCCATCTATCGCCAACGAACATGGCGCTCACCCGGAGCAGCATGGAGCGTGCCTCCTCCCATTCCGGGAACAGCGCCTTGATCAAGTTCACCATCCTTCTCGCTCGCAAGCCGTCGCTGACCCACGAGCAGTTCGTGGAGCACCACAAGACCGTCCACGCGGCCCTGTTCATGTCGATCGGCGTCGTAAAGCAGAAGGTACGCCGCTACGTCCAGCAACATGCGATGCCGGTCGAACTCCCCGGGATGCCGCCGGTTAAGTATGACGGCATCACTGAATTGTGGTTCGACGATGTGGAAGCGCTGGGGCGCTGCTTCTCCGACCCGGAATATCTGGCGAAGGTGCGGCCCGACGAAGAGTCGTTCCTCGACCTGCACGGCTGCGATTTCATCGTCTCGACGGAGAACCAGGTGTTTCCGCCTGAGCGGCCCTAGCCGCACTCCACCCCGCACGCCCCCGTCTCCACCTGCAGCGTCGCGTGGCCGATCCCGAACCTCCGCCGCAGCACCTCCTGCGCGTCGGCTAGGAATCCGTCGCCGGGGAAGCCGCCCGGCATCACCAGATGCGCGGTCAGCACCGTCTCGGTGGTGCTCATCGGCCAGATGTGGAGATCGTGCGCGGCGCTGACGCCGGGGAGCGCGACGAGGGTCGTCGAGACCTGGTCATAGTCGATCCCGCGCGGCACGGCGGCGAGCGCCATCTCCAGCGTCTCGCGCAGCAGCCCCCAGGTCTGCCAGAAGATCAGCGCGGCGATGACGAGGCTGGTCAGCGGGTCGATCCACCCCCAGCCGGTCGCCCAGATCGCGAGGCCTGCCAGCACCACGCCCGCCGACACCAGCGCGTCGCCGAGCATATGCAGGTACGCCGCCCGGGTGTTGACGTCGCCGTGTCGCCCGCGCGCGAATAGCCAGGCGGTGAGGCCGTTGGTGACGATCCCCGCCGCCGCGACCGCCGACACCGTCAGGCCGGGGACGTGCGCGGGCGCGCCGAACCGCTGCACCGCCGCCAGCGCGATCGCGCCGAGCGCGACCAGCAGCAGCAACGCATTGAGCAAGGCGGCGAGGATCGTCGATCCGCGCAGCCCATAGGTGAAGCGCTTGGACACCGCCGCCTTGGCCAGCGTCGCGCCGCCCCACGCGAAGCCGAGGCCGAGCACGTCGCCGAGATTGTGGCCCGCATCGGCGAGCAGCGCGACCGACCCGGCCGCCAGCCCGACCACCACCTCTATGACGATAAAGGCGAGGTTGAGCGCGATGCCGATCGCGAACGCGCGCCCGAACGAGGCGGGCGCGTGGCTGTGCCCGCCCGGCCCGTGCGAGTGACCATGGCCGTGGTCGTGATCATGCCCGTGCGCGTGATCGTGTCCGTGTGAATGTCCGTGATGCGCGTCCACGCGGTTCTCCTCGCCGGCTGCGTAGCAGCGCGGCGCCGTATGATGCTAGCACATGGGATCAGCGGGGTGCGCGGGCCAGCGCGGCCTCGATCGCGTCGGCGGCGCGCTCCGCCCCGCGTTCGGCGGCGATCAGCGCGCCGATCCGCCGCGCCTCCTGTTCGATCCCGGGCTCGCGAAGCAACCGATCGACGAGCGGCGACGCACGCTCGACGTCGAACTCCTCCGCGCGCAGCGAGACGCCGACGCCCAGCCGGGTGACACGGTCCGCATGGTCATGCTGATCGCCCATGTGCGGCACCACCAGTTGCGGCTTGCCCGCGCGCAGCGCCTGCCCCGTGGTGCCGATGCCGCCATGGTGGATGATCGCCGACGCGCGCGGGAACAGCAGCGAGTGCGGCGCATAGCCCGCGCGGAACACACCCGCCTCAGCCATGCCCGCGCCTTCGCCTCCGGTCAGCAGCACCGCGCGGAGCCCGAGCCGCGCCGCGACCGCCGCCGCCTGGTCGTAAAACGCGCCCGCGCCGCGTACCGCGAACGTGCCGAGCGTGAACACCAGCGGCGGCGGTCCGTCGTCGAGAAACCGCGCCAGCGCGGGCGACAGGGCTTCGTCCAGGCCCGAGGCGCTGTCGAACACCGGGAAGCCGACCACCTTCGCGCGGTCGGGCGCGTCGGCGGGCGGCGGCGCGAAATAGGCGGAGTAGCAGCCGAGTGTCAGCGCCGCCTGCCCGTGCGGCTCGAACATCCGCGTCGCGCGGGCGCGGCGCAGGCCATGCTCCGCCCGAACCGCGTTGAACTGCCTGGCATAGGCGGCGCTCAGCGCCTGCCGCATCCCCGCATAGACCAGCCGGTTCCACCCGCGTCCCGCGCGTCCCGCCGGGCGCGGCTGGAGCAGGCGGAACTCAGGGGTCGCGGGCGGGTCGGCGGCGGACAGCATCGCCATCGGCTGCAGCACGACGGACACCAGCGGCAAGTGCAGCTTCTCCGCGACGAGCGGGGCGGCCAGCACGAAGATCGAGGCGATGACCGCTTCCGCGTCGGCGGCAAGGTCGGCGAGCGCGCGCGCGGACGAGGACAGGTCGGGGAACACCTGGTCGAGCATCTCGCGCTGGTCGGCCATCAAGTGCCGAACCGCCTCCTCGTCGCCGAGGCCGAGCCGCTCGCGGATCTCGTCGAAGCCGGGCAGCACGCCCGCCGCGTCCAGCCCCGCCGCGCGCACCTTGTCGGTCTGGTCGCGAGGCACCGCGAGCACCGGCGCGAAGCCCCGCGCCTGCAGCGCGAGGCCGATCGCGATGAACGGGTTCAGGTCACCTTGCGTGCCCGCCGTCGCCAGCACCAGCTTGCGGCGCGCTCCGCGCCACCCGGGTTGGGTCAAGACTGCCGCGCGCCTCGTGTCGTCACCATGGCCTTACCCGACCGGATCGTAGATCATCACCCGCACGGTTCCCGGGCGGGTGCGCGGGCGCGCGCCGGCCGTCGCGGGCGGGTCGGTGTCGGCGGCGACCACGAACAGCCGGCCGGTGCGCGGGTCGACGTCCATCGTCCGTCCGCTGACCGCGGTGGTAATCGGGGCCATCGCGACATATTGGTCAGGCGATAGCTGCTGGTAGACCGACACCGTGCCGTCGCGCCCGTTGGAGCTGAACGCGCGCCGCCGGACCGGGTCCCACGCCACCGCGTCGTTGCCCAGCCCGATCGGCAGCTCCGCCACCACCCGCCCGCTCCGCGCGTCGACGACCATCATCGTCGCGTTGACGCAGCCGACGAACACGCGCACCGCTACCGGGTCGACCGCGAGCCCGTGCGGGCTCTTGCAGTCGGGCGTCGGCCAGCGCGCCACAATCGCCGCAGTGCGCGCATCGACCTCGAGCAGGTCGCTCTTCTCCTCGCCCGCGACATAGACATGGCCGGTCCGGTCGGGGGCGAGATACTCGATCTTCTCGCCCGCCTTGATCGTCGCGACAACGCCGTCGCTGCGCGGATCGATCACCGACAACGTGCCGGAGTCGCCCTCGGCCACGAACACCCGGCCGGTCGCGGGGTCGCGCGTGACGCCGTCCGCGTCGGTGGCGGCGGGAATGCGGCGCAGCACCTTCAGGGTCTTGAGATCGAACGCGACCGCCTCGCCCTTCTGGCCGTCGTCGGTGAAGCCCTGGCCGGTCGCGGTCGACACCGCGATGCCGTGCGTGCCGCCGGGCATCCCCTCTACCTGGCCGACGATCGCGCCCGTGGCGGCGTCGAGCACCGTCACCCGGTCGCCATGCGCGACGTACACGCGCGCGGTGTCCGCGTCCGCGACCACATAGTCCCAGCGGTCCGGCGCACCCAGCGGTACGGTCCTGCTGAGCCGGTAGCCGGGCG
>CAXSEO010000098.1:0-7521 GCA_964235525.1 uncultured Sphingomonas sp.
GGCGCGGGCGCGGCCCCCGGAGCCGCACCGCCACCCGCCTGCGGCGGCAGCGGCGTGACGCTGATCGTCGTCAGCTGGGTGTTGAGCTGCGCGAGCACGTCGGCGCTGATGTCGGACGCCGCCGAGTTCGCCAGCGTCGAGTTGCGCGCCACCGCGACGGCGGCACCGCGCTGGCGGACGATCGCGTCCGAGATCGGCACCAGCCGCTCGCCGATCTGGCGGTTGATGTTGGCCTGCGTCGACTGCAGCCGCTGCTGGGTCTGCTGCAACTCCTGGTTGGCGCTGTTTTCCTGCTGCTGGAAGGCGGTGATCCGCGCCTGCAGCGCCGGGTCGGGCGCCTTGCCGTTGAGCGCGTTGACAGAGGCCTGGAGCGGCTGGCCAGCGGTCTGCAGCTGCGAGCGGAGCTGGTCCGCGCGCTGCTGCGCCTGCTGTACCTGCCCTTGAAACTGCGACGCGGCCGTGCGGCAGGCATTGCAGGTCGAGGCGACGCGGTCGACATCGACGACCAGCACCTGCGGCGCGGCCTGCGCGCTGGCGGCGACCGCCGTGAACACGCCCGGTACGGCGATCGCCGCCGCGAGCAGGGAAGTCTTGAGCTTGGTCATCAGAACTGGGTTCCTACGTTGAAGGTTATGAGTTTCTTGTCGTCGCCAGGCTGCGCCTTGACGACCTTGGCGATGTCGATCCGCAGCGGGCCGAACGGCGAGGTCCAGTTGACGCCGAAACCAATCGATATGCGCGGCAGCGCGGTGCTGCCATAGAACACTTCCTTGAACGGCGCGATCGTCGTCGAGGAGGCGACGTTTGTCGACGTGCCGCTACACGCCAGACTGCCCAACGTCGCGAACCCGGTCTGGCAGTTGGTCGACATACCGATGTTGGGATCGGGCGTTACCCCGTCAGCCAAGAGCGTACCGGTGGGCACGACATAGATCGGTCCGGTGCTGTTCTTGAGATAGTTGATGATCGGCTGCACCGTCCCGTCAGCTCCGACCGGGAAGCAATTACTCGTTTGCCCTGAGTTCATCTGGTCCGGGGTGCAGATCGAGGCGGTCGGCAACGGCTTGGTGATCCCGAACAGGCTGCCGAACTGCGCGTAGATCGACGGGCGCAGCCCCAGTTCGCGCGCGCCCGAGCCGAGCGGCAGCTCCAGCTCGACACGGCCTAAATAATAGGCGCGGCCGCCGAGCGCGTCGTCGACGATCGAGTTGCGGTCAGTGACCAGCGTCTGCACACCGTTGGCATCGGTGGTGTAACTGTAACGGTCGACACGCGGGCCGACGCCGCGGATGTCGAAGCCGCGGAACTGCGGCTCGCCGAGGTAGAAGCGATCGGTAATGCGGACGCCGTCGACCCCAGGGCCACGGCTCGCCTCCAACGACTTGATGTAGCCGCCCTCGCCAGCAAACGAGAGCACGAAACCCCTGCCCAGCCCCTTGTATTTGGATGCCTCCGCGCGGGTGCGGATATAGCGGACGCTCCCACCCAGCCCGGCGAAATCCTGGCTGAACGAGAAATGCGTGCCCGCCGTCGGCCGCAACCGGCTGTTGAGGCTGTCATAGATCAGCGAATAGCCGACCGACGAGGTCAGCCGCGTGCCGAGCTGGTCGCAAAGATAGCGCCCGGCGACGAGCGGATCGCAGACATCGGTGGGGCTGTCACCACGAAGGCCGTCGTTACTCATGTTGGTATAATAGGTTGCCTTGTCGAGCGACACCTTGTCGTTCGACAGGCCATAACGGCCCGACAGCGACCAGAACTCGGTCAGCGGCACGCCCGCCCGGACCTGGAACCCGGTCGACGTCTGCGAGTAGGTGGTCTGGCGATTGGTGGTGCTGCCGCTACCGACATAGTTGAACGAGTTATAATCGCGCCGGAACACGTCGACGCCTAGCGCGACGTTCTTGTTGAACACATACGGATCGGTGAAGCCCAGCTCGATCGACTTGGAGTAATAGGAGTAGTTGACGCCGGCGCGCAGTTCCTGGCCCTTGCCGCGGAAGTTGCTCTGGGTGATGTTGGCCTGGATGATGAACTGCTCGAGGCTCGAATAGCCGACCGACAGCTGCAGCGAGCCGGTCGCCTTTTCCTCGACGTTCGCGCCCAGCAGCACGCGGTCGGGTGAGCTGCCCGCGGTCTGCTTGATCTCGAACTTGTCCTGGAAATAGCCGAGGCTGTTGATGCGGTCCTGCGAACGCTTGACCTGGAAGCTGTTGAACGCGTCGCCCTCGGCCAGCCGGATCTCGCGGCGGATCACCCGGTCCTGCGTCTGGGTGTTGCCGGTGATGTCGACCCGCTCGACATAGGTGCGTTGCGACTGCGCGATGTGGAAGTTGATCCCCATCGTCAGCGTATCATGGTCGCGCTGGAACTCGGGGTTCACGTCGGTGAACGCATAGCCGAACAGGCCGGTGGTCTGGTTGATCTGGTCGACCGAGTCCTCGACCTGCTTGGCGTTGTACCAGTCGCCCTTCTTCATCTTGAGCGAGGCGGCGAGCTTGGCGTTGTCGAAATCGCGGATGTCGCTGTCGACCGTCACGTCGCCGAATTTGTAGCGCGGGCCTTCCTCGACGACGTAGGTGATGATGAAGTCGCGCTTGTCGGGCGTCAGCTCCGCGACCGCGCTGGTGACGCGGAAGTCGGCATAGCCCTCGGTCAAGTAGAACTGGCGCAGCTTCTGCTGGTCGTAGGCCAGCCGGTCCTGGTCATAGGACGTGTTCGACGACAACAGGCGGGTGAACCGCGCCTGCTTGGTCGCCATCTGCTCGCGCAGCTTGTTGTCGGAGAACACCGTGTTGCCGATGATGTTGATCTGGCGGACCTTGGACTTCGCACCCTCGGTGATCTCGAACACCACGTCGACCCGGTTCTGGTCGAGGTTGACCATCTTGGGGTCGACGGTAGCGGCGAAGCGGCCCTGACGGCGGTACAGCTCGATGATGCGGGCGACGTCGGCGCGGACGGCAGTGCGGGTGAAGATCTGGCGGGGGGCGAGCTTCACCTCCTTCTTGATCTTGTCTTCCTTGAGGTTCTTGTTGCCCTCGAAGATCACGCGGTTGATGATCGGGTTCTCGCGCACACGAATGACAATGTCGCCGGTCGACGCGCCGCTGATCGAGTAATCCGCGAACAGGTCGCTGGCGGCGAGGTCGCGAAGCGCCTGATCGAGCGTCTCGTTGGTATAGGCCTGGCCGATGCGGAGCTTGATGTAGGATAGCACGGTTTCGGGCTCGATCCGCTGCGACCCCTCGACCCGGAGCGACTTGATCACCCGCGTCACCGGCGCGACGACGGGAGCAGCAGCAGGCGCAGCGCTGGGCGGCGCGGGGCTCGCGGGCCCGGCCTGCGCTGCGACCGCGCAGGGCACACCCGCCAGCATACTGCCCGCCAGCAGGGCGGCGGCGCGCGCGCCGAATGCGGAACCGTTATTCACTGTCACTAACTTATCCCACCCACGCCTGTCGGCACGCCCCGCGGGCGCGCCCTGCCCCAGCTACGCTAGCCAATCAACCCGGCCAGCCCCTTCCATAGCCCCAGCGCCCCCAGATCGTTGAATGTCACCACCAGCATCAGCGCGAGCAGCGCGGCCAGCCCGCCGCGATACGCCCACTCCTGCACCTCCGGCCCCACTGGCCGTCGCCGCGCCGCCTCGATCGCGTAAAAGAACAAGTGACCACCATCCAGCATGGGAACTGGCAGCAGGTTCATGAACCCCAGATTGATGGATACCAGCACCACCAGCCCGAGGAAAGCGTCGAAGCCGAGGCTGATCTGTTCGCCCGCCGCGCGCGCCACACCGACCGGGCCGCGCATGTCTCTGATTGAGCGTCGGCCGCTAACCACCTGCTCCAGCGTGTCAGCGGTAAAGCGGAGCCGATCACCTATCCCGCGCAGCGCCACTCCCGGCGCTTCCAGCGGTGAGACGGTGGCCCAAACCGGCTTTGGCGGCAGGATGCCGAGCAGGCCGAGGCGGGTGCGATTGCCGAACCGATCGACCTGCTGCTCCACGCCCAGCGTTATATCTCGCGCGTGAGCCTGACCCGCGCGGACATAGTCGATCTCCACCCGCTCGCCGGGGCGGATCTTCACGAAAAAGAACAAGTCCCGGAAACTATCCATCGACCGCCCGCCGAGCGCAGTAATACGGTCGCCGGTGGCGAGCCCCGCCTGCGCCGCCGCGCTGCCCGGGTACACGCCGCCCACAGTAGCGGGCGTGCGCTCGTCTCCCCAAGCGATCGCGGCGGCGACGAGGATCAGGAACGCGGCGAGGAAGTTCACTGCCGGACCCGCCGCGACCACCAGCGCGCGCTGCCACACGGGCTTGGCCTGGAACGTCCGCGCGCGCTCGGCCGCGGGGAGCGACAGCCACTCGGTCGACGGCTGCGACCCGGCGTTCATGTCGCCCGCGAACTTCACGTATCCGCCCAGCGGCAGCGCGGACAGCTTCCACCGCGTGCCGCGCCGGTCGGTCCATCCCGCGATCTCGCGCCCGAAGCCGATCGAGAACACGTCCGCCTTGATGCCGAACCAGCGCCCGACGAGGTAGTGCCCCATCTCGTGGACGAAGATCAGCGGCCCGATCACCGCCGCGAAGGCGAGGATGGTGAGCAGCAGGCCCGGCGACTGGGTCAAAAGGTTTCCCTCACACGCTCACTCGCCAGGGCGCGCGCCTCGGCGTCGACGGCCAGCACCGCGTCGAGGGTCTCGGGCGCGGGCGGGTCGTAGCGTGCCAGCGTATCGGCAACGATTGCGGCGATTTCGAGGAAGCCTATCTGCCCCGTGAAGAACGCCGCCACCGCCGTCTCGTTCGCCGCGTTGAGGATCGCTGGCCGCGCCCCGCCCGCCTCCAGCGCTTCGCGCGCAAGGCGGAGCGCGGGGAAGCGCACCGGGTCGGGTGCCTCGAAATCAAGCCGCCCCAGCGACACCAGATCGAGCGGCGCCATCGGCGTCGGCATCCGGTCGGGCCAGGCGAGGCAATGCGCGATCGGCACGCGCATGTCGGACGCGCCGAGCTGCGCCAGCATCGACCCGTCGACATAGTCGACCAGGCTGTGGATCACCGACTGGCGGTGGATCACGATCTCGATCCGCTCGGCCGGGACCGGGAATAGCCGCGCCGCCTCGATCAGCTCCAGTCCCTTGTTGAACATCGTCGCGCTGTCGACCGAGATCTTGGCCCCCATTGACCAGTTCGGGTGCGCCACCGCTTGCGAGACCGTGACCTCGCGCATGTGCTCGACCGACCAGTCGCGGAACGGCCCGCCGCTGCCGGTCAGGATGATGCGGCGGACGCGCTCGACCCGCGTAGCGTCGAGGCACTGGAAGATCGCGTTATGCTCGCTGTCGGCTGGGAGCAGCGTCGCGCCGCTGCGCGCGGCGGCGGCGAGGATCAGCTCGCCCGCCGATACCAGCGGCTCCTTGTTGGCGAGCACCACCGTGCCGCCCGCCTCCACCGCCGCCAGCACCGGCTCCAGCCCCGCGCAGCCAACGATCGCGCCCATCGTCCACTCCGCGCCCAGCGCCGCCGCCCCGACCACCGCGCGCGCGCCGCCGGCCGCGCCGGTGTTGGTTCCCCTGAGCGCGTCGCGCAGCGCGGGCAGGCACGCCTCGTCCGCCACCACCGCCAGCTCCGCGCGGGTGCGGATCGCCGCCGCCGCCAGCGCCGCGACGTCGCGGTTGGCGGTCAGCGCAAGCACGCGAAACTCGCCGGGCGCGCGTTCGACGAGGTCGAGCGTCGACGTGCCGACCGAGCCGGTCGCGCCCAGAACCGAGACCGTCTTCACCCGAACTGGCGCTCCAGGAACAGCCGCACCGTCGGCAGCACTGCCAGCAGCGCGGCAATCGGCGCTACAGGGACCAGCCCGTCGAGCCGGTCCATCACCCCACCGTGACCGGGCAGCAGGTTACTCGAGTCCTTGACCCCCGCGCGCCGCTTGAGCCAGCTTTCGTACAGGTCGCCGCCCTGCGCCAGCACCGCCAGCACCGGCGTGGCGAGCGTCATCCTGAGCGGCAGGCCACCGAGCCTGTGCATCGCCGCGCCGAACAGGCTGGCGGCAAGCACACCGCCCGCCAGCCCGGCCCAGGTCTTGTTGGGGCTGATCGCGGGCCACAGCTTCGCACCACCGATCGCTCGCCCGCCGAAATACGCGCCGATGTCGGTCGCCCAGACCAGCGCCATCGCCCAGAACGTCCAGCCCAGCCCTTCATGCTGACGCCGCAACACCACCAGCGCCAGCACGGGCACGCCGCAATACAGCGTTCCCAAAGCCAACTCGCGCCGCCGCGTCACGATCACGGTGAAGAACGCCGCGCCCGCGAGCAGCCCGGTGACAAAGAAATCCCGCGTCTCCAGGATGATCGAGGGCGGGGCCATGAGGCACAGCGGCACGAACAACGCAAACTGCGCCGTCCGCTTCTGTCGCGCGGTGGCACGGCGAAGGTCCGCCCATTCGCTCATCATCAGCAGCGCACCGACCACCACCGCAAGCCAGAACAACAGCCCGCCGGCCCAGAGCGCGACCGCCGCCACCGCGACCAGCGCGAGGCCGACGCCCGCGCGGACCGGCAAGTCCGAGGGCTTGCTCACAACCCACCATAGCGGCGCTGGCGCTGCCCGAACGCGGCCACCGCCTCGGCCAGCTCCGCCGCGCCGAAGTCGGGCCACAGCGTGTCGACAAACAACAGCTCGGCATAGGCCGCCTGCCACAGCAGGAAGTTCGACAGGCGATGCTCGCCCGAGGTGCGGATCAGCAGGTCGAGCGGCGGCAGGTCCGCCGTCTCCAGCGCCGCCTCGATCGTGTCCGCGTCGATCGCCAGGGGGTCCAACCCGCCGTCGCGCGCCCGCTCCGCCAGCCGCCGCGCGATCCCCACCAGCTCGGCCTGCGAGCCGTAATTAAGCGCGATCACCAGGATCGGCCCGGTGTTCGCCGCCGTCCGGCCCAGCGCGTTATCGAGCAGCGCGCGCAGGTCGGGCGCGAACCGGGATTGATCGCCGATCAGCCGCAGCCGCACATTCTCGCGCGCCAGCTCGTCGATGTCGCTGCGGATGAAGAGCCGCAACAGGCCCATCAGGTCGCTGACCTCCTCTTCCGGTCGCCGCCAGTTCTCCGACGAAAAGGCGTACAGAGTCAGCGCCTCGATCCCCTGCGCGCGCGCGGCGCGGGTGACGCGGCGCACCGCCTCCACTCCCGCGCGGTGCCCGGCGACGCGCGGCAAGCGGCGTTGCTTTGCCCAGCGCCCGTTGCCGTCCATGATGATGGCGACATGGCGGGGGAGCGCGGCGGAAGCAGGGACGGAGGCCAGAGCCGGGGAAGAACTCACAGGCGGATACCACCCACTCCGTTCGTGCTGAGCTTGTCGAAGCACTGTCCTCGTCCAGCGGTCAAGAAGGGCAACCCTTCGACAAGCTCAGGGTGAACGGAAAAAGGATCACTTGCCGAGGATTTCCTTTTCCTTCGCGCCCGCCGCCGCATCGAGCTCGGCGACGGTCTTGTCGGTCAGTTTCTGGAGCTCGGTCTCGTG